>DAIESF010000500.1 GCA_027346425.1 Gemmatimonadota bacterium
CCACCGTGGGGGCGACGGGGAGCACCGAGAAGACCCGCCCGATCAGGACGAAGAGCGGATTGCCCGGCGGATGCGGAATGCCGAGGGTGTACGCCGCCGCGATGTACTCGCTGGTGTCCCACATGGCCGTCGACGGCCCCAGCGTGACGAGGTACAGCAGGAAGACGAGCGCTCCCGCTGCAGCAGCCGCGAGGTACGAGGGGCGGTAGTCCAACTCGGTCGAGGACATATCTCTGCTTGAGGACGAGAAGACGGGAAGACGGGAAGACGAGGGGGGCTCGCCTCAGACTTCGGCACGCGGAGGGCGGGGGACCGTTGCCCGGGCATGCAGCGGGGGCACCGGTCATGCAGCCGCGAAGGATACCCTCGGGCATGACGGCGTGGAAGCCAGCAGGGGGCCCGGGCGCGTCGTGCCGGGCCCCCTGAGGCGGCGAGTTGGGCGAGAGACCTCCCTACCAGCCGCTCGTCCTTTCGTCCTCTAGTGTCGAAAGAGTCGCCGGCCCGTGAAGACCATGGCGATCCCCTTCTCGTCGGCGGCGGCGATCACCTCCGGGTCGCGGACCGATCCGCCCGGTTGCACGATGGCGGTGACCCCGGCCTCGGCCACTTGGTCGATCGAGTCGCGGAAGGGGAAGAACGCGTCAGAGCCGAGGGCTGCAGCGGCGGTTGCATGGCCGACCGTGCGCGCCTTGTGCACGGCCAGGAAGGCGGCATCGACGCGCGACATCTGCCCAGCGCCGATCCCGATCGTCGCCCCGTCGCGAGCCAGGACGATGGCATTCGACTTCACCGAGCTGACCGCCCGCCAGGCGAACAGGAGGTCGGCGTGCTCCTTCTCGGTGGGGGCGCGGCGGGTGACGACCTTCCAGTCGCTGTCGCCTAACGACGTCGGGGGGCGATCCTGCACCAGGAATCCGCCGCGGACCCGCTTGAAGTCGAGCGCACCCGGGCGCCAGCGGGCCACACCCTCCAGCACGCGGAGGTTCTTCTTGCGGCCGAGGATCTCCACCGCCTCCTCGCTGAACGAGGGGGCGACGATGCACTCGACGAAGAGCGAGGCGATCGCTTCTGCGGCCGCCTGGTCCACGGGGACGGTGAACGAGATCACGCTCCCGAACGCCGACACCGGATCACAGGCGAGCGCCTTGCGATATGCGTCGAGCGCCGAGTCACCGACGGCGAGCCCGCACGGGGTGGTGTGCTTGATGATCGCGCAGCACGCTTGGTCGGCGAACGGGTCCGAGGCCAGCAGCGCCCCCTCGAGGTCGAGAAAGTTGTTGAACGAGAGTTCCTTCCCCCCCTTCTGCACGAGCCCCGCGAGCCCCTCGCTCGCGCGCTCGAGGTAGAAGGCTGCCTCCTGTCCCGGGTTCTCGCCGTAACGCAGCGATTGTCCGCGTTCGAGCGCGACGGGGAGGGTGTCGGGGAAGCGGTCACCGCGCTGCTGGGCGAACCAGGTGGTGATGGCGCTGTCGTAGGCGGCGGTATGGGCGTAGACCTTCTCGGCGAGCCGGCGACGGAGCACCCCGTCGTCGCTCCCTGACGTGATGGCGGCAAGCACCGGGGCGTAGTCGGCCGGATCGACCACCACCCACACCGCGGCGAAGTTCTTGGCGGCCGAGCGCAGCATCGATGGGCCGCCGATGTCGATGTTCTCGATGACCGTGTCCGGGGGAACGTTGGCGCGCGCCGCCGTCTCGCGGAACGGATACAGGTTCACGCACACGAGGTCGATGGGCGCGATGCCGTGCTCGGCGATCGCCGCCATGTGTTCGGGGAGGTCGCGGCGCGCCAGGAGCCCGCCGTGCACGACGGGGTGCAGCGTCTTCACTCGGCCGTCGAGCATTTCGGGGAACTTCGTGACTTCGGCGATGTCGCGCACGGCGAGGCCGGCGTCGCGCAGCGTGCGCGCGGTCCCCCCGGTGGAGATGAAATCCCAGCCGGCCGCCACGAGCGAGCGGGCGAAATCGAAGAGGCCGGACTTGTCGGAGACGGAGAGTAGGGCGGTGGGCATATGAGAACGAGGCTAACTGGGCGGAGAACGATCGGCGGGGCGGACAGGCGGGGGCGCCGCGAGGGGGAACGAGGGGCGGCGCCGCAGCCCAGCCCGAAAGCTAACCGAGAATCGTCCGAATGCCCTCGGCCGTGGCGCCGGTATCGTCGCGCAGCGCGAAATGCGTCGGCGCCAGGTGCCCCGACGTCCCGTGCACCTTGCCGTCCCCGCCTAACGATATGTTCCCGGCGGCCAGCTGCTGTACCACCCGCGGATAGAGCGCGTGCTCGACCGCCAGCACCCTGTGCGCGAGCGTCTCTGCCGTATCATGCGCGAAGACGGGGACCGGCCACTGGGCGATGATCGGGCCGTGGTCGTAGACCTCGTCGACGAAGTGGACGGTGGCGCCGCTGACGCGCGCGCCGCGGGCGATCACCGCCTCGTGGACGCGGTGCCCGTACATCCCCTCACCCCCAAAGGCGGGGAGCAGCGCGGGGTGGATGTTCACGATGCGCCCGCGAAAATGGCGCGTGACCTCGGCTGGGACAAACCGCAGGTAGCCGGCAAGGACGACGAGTCCGATGTCGTGCTGCGTCAGGAGGGCGAGGAGCCCGTGCGTGCGCTGCTCCCGGTCCATCGCCACCGCCGACGCGCCCACGGCGCGGGCGCGCTCCAACGCTCCTGATGCGGCGCGGTCGCTGGCGACAAGGACGACATCGCCCGGGCGATCGGCGCCCAGGGAATCGAAATGCTGCAGGATGGACTGGAGATTCGACCCGCCCCCCGAGGCGAGCACGGCGATCTGCGTGCGCATGGCGCCGCATTGTACCCACGCGGCGCCCGCGGAGTAAGGGCGTCCCGGCGCGGCGACGCGCGCCGTTCAGTCGCGGAGCTGTGCCATCCAGTAGGCCACGGCCTCGGCGAGCGAATGCATGACCAGGGCGTGCGTCCGCGCCCAGTGCACGTCGTTGGGGGGCGTCTCGGTGGAGGGGACGAGGATCCCCATCCCGCCGACCTCCAGCGCCATCTCCACGTCGCGCCGCCGGTCACCCACGAAGAGCGACTGGGCGAGGTCGATCGCGAGGTCGCGGGCTGCCCGCTCGTACAGTCCGAGCGCGGGCTTGCGGCAATCGCAGGGGCCCGAGACGGAAGGATGGTGCGGGCAATGATACGAGGCGTCGATACGAGCGCCGCGATCGGCGAGGAGATCGACGAGGCGTCGTCGCGTCGCCTCATACTGCGCTTCCGTCAGCAGCCCCTGCGCGATCCCGCTCTGATTGGTGATGACGACGGCGAGGAGGCCGCGCGCGTTGAGGTCGGCGATCGGCTCGGCCACCCCAGGGAGGAGGTGCACGCCGTCGGGGTCGGACAGGTAATGCGCGTCCTCGATGAGCGTGCCGTCGCGGTCGAGGAAGGCGGCGGGGCGCGTGGTCATGCGGGTGCGAGCGCTCCGATCAGGGCGCCCCGGAATGCGGTATCGAGCGCGGTGGGGACCGACCGCAGGTCGAGGAGGAGGCGATCGTGTTCGATCCGGCCAACGACGCCCTCGGCCGCGACTCGCAGCTGGCGGTCGAGCACCGTGGCGTCGCCCGCGAGCGCGACCGCCCACGACGGAATGCGCGCCGACGGGAAGGCGCCGCCGCCGACCGTCGCGTTGCTCGGCACCACGTCGCAGGTGACCCCGGCGGCGCGCAGGTCGGTGCCTAACGACTCGCACCGGGCGCGCACGCCGTCGGCGCTGGCGGTGAGCATGGCGAGTGCGGGGACTTCGCGCACCGCTCGCTCGGGGTCGCGATAGAGCGCGAGTGTGGCTTCGAGCGCGGCCAGGGTGAGCTTGTCGACGCGGAGCGCCCGGCACAGCGGGTTCCGGCGGCAGGCGGCGACCGCATCGGCGCGCCCGACGATGATTCCGGCTTGCGGTCCGCCGAGGAGCTTGTCGCCGCTCATCAGCGTGAGCGTGGCCCCGTCGCGCACCGCATCGCGCGCCAGCGGCTCGCCCGACAGTCCGTAGGCGGCAAGGTCGACCAGCAGCCCGCTCCCGAAGTCGAACAGGAGCGGGACGCCCTGTTCTGCGGCCACGGGCGCCAGGTCGCGCACCGACGCCTCGGCGACGAACCCCGTGATCTCGAAGTTCGAGCGGTGGACCTTGACCAGGGCCCCGGTCGCCGCGCCTAACGCGGCGCGGTAGTCGTCGACGTGGGTGCGGTTGGTCGTCCCGACCTCTCGGAGCATGGCGCCGCTGCGGGCCATGATTTCGGGGACGCGAAAGCTCCCTCCGATCTCCACCAGTTCGCCGCGGGAAATGACGGCTTCGCGGTCGCGGGCGAAGGTGTTGAGCGCGAGGACGAGCGCCGCGGCGCAGTTGTTGACCACGATCGCGTCCTCGGCGCCGGTCAGTTCGCAGAGGAGCGCCACGCAGTGCGTGTAGCGCGATCCCCGTCGCCCGCTCGCAATGTCGTACTCGAGGTTGCAGGCGCCGGCCGCGGTGCGGGCGATCGCGTCGATCG
>DAIESF010000007.1 GCA_027346425.1 Gemmatimonadota bacterium
GACGAGGAGTAGCCGTTGCCGAACAGTTCGGTCGCGACGAGGAAGAGCTTCGTGGTGTCGAGCGCCAGCCCGGGACCGATGAGCCACTCGTAGCCGTGATGCGTCGCCATGTAGTGCGACGGGAGGAGCACGACGTTGTCGCGGGCGGCGTTGAGGTGGCCGTAGGTCCCGTACACGATGCGCGCCTGCGGGAGCGTGACGCCGCTCTCGGTGCGGAAGGTCGCGATCACGAACTCGTGATGTTCGGCGCGGTCGACGCGCTGGGGGGTCGTCTGTCCATGTGCGGCGACGGAGACGAGCGTGCAGGCGAGGATGAGGAGTCTCATGCGAGCAATGTACCGCCGCGCGGAATGGGCCACGTGAGCCAGGCGGAGCGCGCGCCCCGACCTCGCCTGCGTGACAGTGTCGTGACCGGATCTTCGGCAATTTGCGGGGGTGCCGGCGTCAGATTCCCCGTGTCTTCGATACCGGTTCACCCGGCGTTCACCCCCCGTCCCCAACTTTGCGCATGGGACGGGGGGACAGGCGTGTTACACAACTGTCACGTTTCCGTTACAGGGCACCGGCACCCTAGCTTCCGTTACCAGCAGCGATCACCCTGGAACGGCGGAAAGGAGTTCCGATACCATGTACACAACGACGCCGGCGCGCTGGCTCCTCGTCCTCAGCGTCCTGGTCTCACTCGCGCGCACGTCGGCTGGCGCGCAGGACACGACGAAGGTTCAAAGGCCCGATACGAACAAGAAGGCGCCCGCCGCAGCCGCGGCGGCTCCCGCACTCCCCTTCGACTTCTCGGGAGTGATCTACACGAACTTCCAGAAGGGGGGGCTCAAGGGGGCGCGCGCGCAGGATCGCTTCGACCTCGAGCGCGCCTACCTCACCTTCAAGGGGACGGCCGGCGAGCGCGTGAGCTGGCGCATCACCGCCGACGTCTTCCAGCAGCGCGACACCACGCTGTCCTCGTTCTACCGCGGGTGGGCGCTGCGCGCCAAGTACGCGTACGTGCAGTACGACTTTCTCCATGGGCGCGCCGACCAGTACCGGGCGAACGTGCGCATGGGACTCGTGCACACCGCCATCATCGACCACGAGGAGCAGTTCTGGCCGCGCGGCATCCAGCAGGTCGCGGTCGAGCAGGCCGGCTACTTCTCCTCGTCGGACGATGGGATCGCGATCACCCTCTCGTTCCCGAACAAGATGGGCGAGGCGTACGCCACCATCACCAACGGGACCGGCTATGCCTCGCGCGAACTCGACCGCTTCAAGGACTACGCCGCACGCGTGACGCTCACGCCGCTCTCCCGCACGCACGGCTACTGGAAGGGGCTCGACATCTCGCCGTGGATCAGCGTCGGCCAGCGCGCCTCCGACTTCGCCGATCGCAAGCACGGGACCGTGGAACGGGTCGACGAGGGGCGCCGACGTGACCGCTACGGCCTGTTCGTGACCGTGCAGGACCCGCGCGTATCGTTAGGTGCCCACCTCGCCCGCCGCATCGACGTGGTCGAGTCGGCCGACACGACGCGCAGCACGGTACCGACGACGCTCGAGCGCACCGGGGCCGTGAACTCGCTCTATGCCCTGGTGCACCCCTTCGCCTTCACGCACGGCGCCCATCACGTGCCGATCGCCGTCCTCCTGCGCGCCGACGACGTGAAGCCCGACAAGGCGGTCGACCCGTACCAGCGCTACTACGTTGCCGGGCTCACGTGGGAGCTGAACAAGAAGACCACGGTCACCTTCGACTACCAGACGCAGGAACCGAAGAAGGGGAGCCACGCCCAGGACCTGAAGACGTACTTCGTGCACGTCATCGCCAACTTCTGAGCGAGGGGTCGGCTTCGCGCGTCTGCTCAGGAGCAGACGCGCGAAGCAGCGTAGGGCGCGCGTCGCCCGGCCGGCACCCGACGCCGCGATGCCGTCGAGCACCCCCACCGTTGCCCTACCCGTCGACCAGCTCGCCGCCCCAGCTCGCCGGATCGACGTCGTCGACGGTCTGCGTGAGCGTCCACGAATGTCCGAACGGATCGCGTAGCGTCGCCTGACGCTCGCCGTAGAGGTGATTCGTCGGGGGAGTCACGCCGGTAGCGCCCAAGGCGAGGGCGCGCGCGTAGGTGGCGTCAATGTCGGCCACGCGCACCATCAGCGTGGCCGGCGGGCGACCGCCTGACGCGGGTGCGGCCGATGGATCCCACGCGGCAGCGACCACCGCTCCGTTCCCGATCGTCAGCTGCACCCGATGTCCTGGAATGCGCAGCCGTTCCCTGCACCCCAGTGCGTCACGCATCCACGTTACGGCCGCGTTCAGGTCGGGGTAGCTGCGCACCGGAATGAGCGTGGCGTCGGGGATGGAACGATTGCGGCGCAGCGGCGAGTGGGTCGCCGAAATCGTGGCCGCATCGACGCCCCGTCGGGCGAGCGCCGTCTCCTGGTGCGCGAGCACCATGGGCCACGCCGTCGCGTGGCGGTCGCGCGCCTCGGCGGTGGCGAAGCCCTCGTGGGTGAGCGTTACGCTGGTCCCCGTGGCGGTCGGCTCCAGGTGCACGGTGAGTCGCGTCTCGGCGCCGGCCGTCCCCCCCGCTCCGGTGACCCACGTGAGCGCAACGAGCGCATCGGGGACCAACTGCAGGAAGCGCCCATAGTGCGGGTGAAGCTGCACAGGCCGGCCGTCCTCGACGCGCTGCGCCACCTCGAAGAAGAAGGGCGCGCCGGCCTCCGCCGTCAGCCGCACGGAATCCGGCTCGGCGAACCAGTTGCCCCACCCCGTGGTCCATGCGCGATAAAGCGTCGCCGCAGGCAGCGGCATGTGTCGCGTGACGGTAAGGGCGTGGTCCTCGGACATGCGCGGTTACTCGGAACGGGTTCCGGAAGAACATGCGCACGCCGCAACGGGTTGTGCAGGGGATGCCGCCGCATTTCGCCATGTCAACGTGATCCGCAGGCGCGCGCATGCCGTCACCTCGACACGTCCTGGCGCCTCGCGAGGGTGGTCCCGGTTTCGCCGATCCCCCGCAGAATGGGGGAATCCCCACCCTACAGATCGCGTCGTCTGTAGAGCAGGAATGCGCCGAGGACGAATACCACGACGTATGCAACACCGGCGGCCAGATACCAGTTCGTCGCGATCGGAAGCGTCGTCCCCGCCTTGAGCGGGACGACGCCATAGCGTTGCGGTTCCCACAGCGCCTTGAAGACGGCATTCGGCGCGAAGCGGTACGCCATCGCCACGGCGGGGCCGAGTGCGTTGGCGAGTTGGCCGAGAAACTGCTCGACGATGAAGAAGAGGAAGAAGGCACCGATCGCCGACCCCGACGAGCGGATGGTGATCGCGAGGAGGAAGGCGAGCGACGCCCAGCCCAGGAGCCCGACGATCGCCCCGCCCATCAGCGCCGCGTCGGCGGGGCGCACCAGGGCGTTGTTCGCCGCAAGCGCGCCGTTGGCCACCGTCCCAGCGAAGGCGAAGCTGCCACCAATGAGGAGCATCGCGGCGAAGAACGACGCCAGCACCCCGGGCCCTCCCATCACCTCGCCCCACGCCCCGGGGAGGGTGAAGGCTCGCTCCGGCTTGCGCATCCCCTCCTTCAGCATCCCGCCGAAGACGAGCGACATGAGCCCGGCAAAGACGAGCGAGGCGACCCAGAAGGCGGTGCGGCGACGGGTCTTGATGAACTCGTTGCGGAGGAGGATCGCAGTCCTCATGCGGCACCAGCCATGGCGGGGGCGACGTGGTCGCGCGTGAGGTCGTGGAAGGCATCCTCGAGCGACAGGCGCTACGGCGCGAGGAAGGCGACGAAGACCCCCTGGCCGGCAAGCCATCGGTTGAGCGAGGCGGGGTCGTCGTCGTGCAGCTGCACCATCACCGACTCGCCACGCATGGTGACGCTCGCGGCCTTTGGATAGGACGCGGCGGCGGCGTGCATGCGCTCCGGCTCGGCGCCGCGCAGCTCGACGATCGTCGCCGTCTTGAGCAGCTCGCGCACGCTCGCCTGCCTGACGATCGTCCCCTTGCGCAGGATGGCAACGTGGGTGCACGTGCGCTCGACCTCATTGAGGAGGTGCGAGGAGACGAAGACCGTCTTGCCGCGTTCGCCGAGCGAGACGATCAGCTCGCGGATCTCGCGCATCCCGTCGGGGTCGAGCCCATTGGCCGGCTCGTCGAGGATGACGAGCTTGGGATCGCCGAGCAGGGTAGCGGCGATCGCCAGGCGCTGCTTCATGCCGAGCGAGTAGCCCTGAAACTTGTCCTTCCGGCGGTCCTGGAGCCCCACCACCTCGAGAATCTCCCCGATCGTCGTGTGGCCGACTCCCTTGAGATTGGCGACGATGCGAAGGTTGTCCCAGCCGCTGAGGTACGGATAGAAGTTCGGCGTCTCGAGCGTGGCCCCGACCTGCTGACGGGCGGCATGGAGTCCGTCGCGCCCGGTGAGCCCCAGGAGGCGTACCTCGCCGGCGGTGGGGGTGATGATGCCGAGGAGCATGCCGATGGTGGTCGTCTTGCCGCAGCCATTGGGGCCGAGGACGTCGAAGACCTGCCCGGGCTCGACGGTGAAGGAGATGCTGTCGACGGCGAGGACGTTGCCGTATCGCTTGGTGAGCCCCCGTGTCTCGATGACGCTCATGATGGCGTGGTTGGGGTTGGCGAACGGCGTCAGGACGGAAAGGGCGGCGGATTTGTTTCGGCGGGGATTTGGGGGCACATTGAACGTGGACGCGCCCTCACGTGCCGTCCGATCGCCAACCCCGCATCCCCTACCCCCGGAGGGATCATGATCCGCCCCGTCGCCCGCCTCGCGCTCGCCGCGCTCCTCGCAGTCCCGGCCACGGCTTCCGCCCAGACCGGCGAGGCCCTCATCAAGAAGCTCGGGGCAAACAGTCCGATCGCCAACATCACCTTCCCCGCCGACAAGTCGCTCAACTACAAGGTCGCGTGGGACGTGACGCAGGGGCCGGAGAAGCCCGGAGCGCTCGTGTCGGGGTTCAGCGTCCCCGCCAACTTCCTGGTGATGGCCGACGAAGAGGGCGTGCCGCGGCGCAACGTGCACCTGGCGATCATCGTGCACGGGACGGCGACGCAGTCGCTGTTGGGTCGCGAGGCCTACAAGGCAGCAACGGGGGCGGAGAATGCGAGCATTCCGCTGCTCGAGGCGCTGCACAACGCGGGGGTGAAGATCATCGTCTGCGGACAGGCGCTGGTCAACCGCAAGGTATCACGCGAGGGGCTCCTCCCATTCGTGCAGGTGGCGAACTCGGCGACGATGGCGCGGGCAGTGCTGGCGGCACAGGGGTACGCGACCTTCACGCCGTAGGGGGCGCAATCGCCGGGGGTGCGCGCTGGCAGAGATCCGCGATAACGGCGACCCGTTAGGCGTCGCCCCTCGGCGTCCAGGTTGCAAGCGGAAGGTGGAGCGCGACCTGTCGGCCGCGCGCCTTGATCCACCACACCGTGAGCCCGCACCCCACGAGCGCCCACACGAGCGCCATCAGCCCGGCCTCGGCGCCAAATACCCCGCCCGTCCACATCTCCGGCCCAGTGACCTCGATCGAGAAGAGGTGCGTGGATGGTGCGTTGCCGCTGACCGGGAATCCATAGACAGGCCCCTGGAAGAGGTTCCAGGTGAGGTGCAGCCCGATCGGGATCGCCAACTGGCCGGTGAGCAGGTAGGGCAAGGCGATCAGGAGGCCGGCGAGGAATACGGTAAGCGTGCTGTAGATCGTCGCGTTCTCGTTGGACGCGTGACCCGCGCCGAAGATCGCCGAGGAGAACAGAAAGGCGAAGACGATCGCGCCACGTGCGCCGAGGCGCTCGCCGAGGAAGCCTTCCGAGAGGTTCTTCAACTCGTAGCCACGGAAGGCCAGCTCCTCGTTGAAGGCGACACCGGTGAAGAAGACCACTCGCAACAGGAAGGCGAGGGCAATCGGGAGTCCTGTAGTCGTCGCCGAGGGGCCAGTGATCGAGATCCAGCCGGCCGACTTCAACGAGCAGAAGACCCCCGTCATCAGGAGCGCGCCGAGCACGAGGCCAAAGATGAGGTCCATCCACCAGTTGCGGTCCAGGTGGAGGCCGAAATCCGCCAACGATCGGCGGTCGACGCGGCGCGCCATCACCCAGGCCAGCCCCAGCCCGCCGGCGACGAAGAGGACAGTGGCGGTGACCACCGCGATGGGCGTGGAGCCAAGCCCCTTGGAGATCGCGTCGCGCCCCACCGTGATCGCCGCGAAGAGGAGCAGGTGCAACAGAATGCGCCACCCGGCGCGAAGGCGGTGCTCGGCGGGGTTCCAGAAGATCCGGGTCATGACGTTCATGCGTGCGCGGGGCCCTGAGTGGCGGAGATTGCGGGGGGATCGGGAAGTGGGCGAACCATACGTTGGAGTATGGTCGGGGCGTGAAAGGTTGCCTCCCTCAGACAATTTTGTAGCCGGCGAGGGCGCTCTCCCCGGTGCGCCCGGCCGATCATCCGAACAGGCCCAGCTGCTGCGCCACGGAGAGTCGGTCCACCACTTGCCGATGTCCCACCAACAGCCCATCGGCGAAGTAGTAGATCGTCATGCCCTGAACGGCGAATGCACGCCCCGTGGGCGGGCGCTCCCCCATTGGTCCGCGCTGGGTCCCGCGCATCGTCCAACTCAACGCGATGCGGTCTCCCGCTTCGATCAACTCACCAATCTCGAAGTGCAGATCGGGGAACGGTGCGCGCGAGGTGAGCAGTCGGTCCGTGAAGCTCGCCGTGGTGAGCGTCTGACCGTCCCACGGGTCTCCCGGGTCGCTGTAGATCGTGTACTGCGGCGCAAGAAACTCTCCGACGGCCGCCGCGTCGCCGGCGTTCCATACGCGCTGCATGAACTGCCTGAGACGATCTGCGTTGTCTGTCATTAGGAGGATCCCGAGTAGTACGGCGGTAGCGCAGCAGATGCCACGACGACTGGTGAGGGTTGGCACCGTTCGATGCTTTTCAGGTCAATCGTCGCCAGCCAGAATTGCGCGTGGGACCCAATGCCTGAGGGGGAGACGTTCCCGCTCTGCCACCGGGGAGAAGTGTTGGCTGGTCCACCACCTTGAATAGTGCCCCGGGCAAGATGCCGGCACCATTCCTCGAGAGAGCGACTTGGGAGTGAGTTCCTGGGGGGCGCGACCCCTCCCCGCCGCATCTTCCCAGGAGGCTCCCGCCGCCCACGGCTCCGCACGCCCGCGCACTTCCGCGTCGGTGCGAATACCTTTCCGGCCATTCGCCCGCGACGCTTGCCGCGACCACACTCCAGAGGAAGATCCCACATGTCGGGCACGAAAGGCACCATCGGCATCCTCACCGGCGGGGGCGACGTCCCAGGCCTCAATCCGGCGATTCGCGCGATCACCATTCGCGCGCTCCGCGAGGGGTATCGCGTGGTCGGGATTCGTCGCGGGTGGGCAGGGCTGGTGGACTACGTGCGCGACGCCAAGGCCGACAACAGCGACAACGTGCAGTTGCTGTCGGAGGCGATCGTCAACCGCGCGGGGCGCACGGGCGGAACGTTCCTTCACACCTCACGCACGCGCCCCAGCCATCTCCCGCGCGAGCGCGTCCCGGCGCACATGAGCGGTTACAACGACACGGTCAACGACGTCACCCCGGACGTGCTCAGGAACCTCGAGCATATCGGCGTCGACACCCTCATCCCCATCGGGGGTGACGATACGCTGAGCTACGGCAAGCGTTTGCACGACGAGGGTGTAAACGTTGTCGCCATCCCCAAGACGATGGATAACGACGTCTACGGGACCGACTACTGCATCGGGTTCAGCACCTGCGTCACCCGCACGATCGAGCTCACGCATGCGCTGCGCACCTCGGCGGGGTCGCACGAACGCTACCTCGTGATCGAGGTCTTCGGGCGCTATGCCGGCTTCACCGCGTTGCTCCCGACAATGGCCGGCGCCGCCGACCGCTGTGTGATCCCCGAGCACGCGGTCGACGTGGAGCACCTGGCCGAGCTGCTCACGTACGACCGCAACCGCCATCCGAGTCGTTATGCGGTGGTGCTCGTATCGGAGGGGGCGCGGCTCGCCTCGCACGAGGGGATGAGCTTCGAGGGGGACGAGACCGACATGTTCGGCCACCGCAAGCTGGGAGGTGTGGGCGACAAGGTGGCCGCCGCGCTCAAGGAACTCTCCCCCAAGTACAACAACGGGC
>DAIESF010000016.1 GCA_027346425.1 Gemmatimonadota bacterium
GTGGTCGGGCGGACGCGCGATGCCGGTTCGGGAGCCAGTCTGACGACACAATCAACCGCGACCATCGACCGCGCGCCACAGTAAGCGACGCGAAGGGAGGAGGTTCACGCGGAGACGTGAAGAATCAAGAAGGATGGGGAGAACGAGGGTGCCGGCGGTGCACCCCAGCTTCCCCCGCTCACGCCGTCGACCGCGCGCTGCTCGCCGCGAGGGCGGAGGAGATCGATGCACGAATCCGCCGGATGATCGCGATGCGCGACGGTCTGCGGCACGCCGCCGCCTGCCGCGCGGAGGACCGCCATGGTGCGCGCCCGGTCGTCGGACTGGCTGATCCCCTCCGCCCTCATCGCGCTCAGCCTGGTCCCGGCCGTGGCCGGCACGGCGCGGCTGGCGCAGCTCGCCGGCGGCGCGAACATCACGCCGGAGAACGCACGGTTCTTCGAGGCGCCGCTTCCGGTGGTGCTGCACATCCCGGCGGCCATCGTATTCGCCATCCTCGGCGCTTTCCAGTTTTCACCGGGCCTGCGGCGCCGCCATCGCAAGTGGCATCGCGCGGCCGGCCGGATTCTCGTTGTGGCCGCGCTCGTCGTCGCGATCTCGGGGCTGTGGATGACGCTCTCGTATTCGTGGCCCAAGGGTGACGGGCATCTGGTCTACGCCGAGCGGCTCGTTTTCGGCAGCGCGATGCTGCTGGCGGTCGTGCTCGGCGTGGAGGCGATCAGGCGCCGGTCGTTCGCCGAGCACGGCGACTGGATGCTCCGCGCGTACGCGATCGGGATGGGCGCCGGGACGCAGGTGCTCACGCACCTCCCCGGGTTCGTGCTCGTCGACCTCGCGCCTGGCGAGTTGCCTCGCGCCGTGATGATGGGACTCGGCTGGGCGATCAACGTCGCGGTGGCGGAGTGGGTCATCCGGCGGCCGGGTGACCCACGTCCGCGCACTGCGCTTCGTCAGATCGGCGTGAGGTACTTGAGGGAACAGTAGCCCTCTTCACCGTTTGCCGATCGGATGAGTGCCCATTCGCTGTTGTACTTGCTGAGAAGCGTCACTTCCGAGTGATGCGCGGCCTTGCCGACGATGGGCTGGTCGGTGCCGGGTCTCTTTCGGATGTTCAGGTTCGACGACTCGGTAGTGACCTTGAGGCGCGTGGACGGCGCCGCGGGGGAGACATTCAGGTTGAGGACGAGATCGCCGCTCCGAAAGTCCGGGTCGATCTTGTCGAAGATGCTCCACAGCTTGTCCTTCGCTTCGCCGGTGGGGACGACGCCGTCGATGTAGAGCACGTTGTCCTGGGCGCGCACGGCGAGGTTGGTGGCGCCGCTCGCGTTGGCGGCGGTGATGAGTTCCGCGTACTTGTCCTGGAGGGTCGGCATTGGGTTCAGCCTTCGCGTAAGAGGTTAGCCGTTACCGTTTCACGGTGGCCTTGTTCTCGATCTTCTTCGGGTTCAGCGCCGAGAGCGCCTGCATCACCTTCGGAAGA
The DNA here is from genome assembly GCA_027346425.1 of Gemmatimonadota bacterium. Lineage (GTDB taxonomy): Bacteria > Gemmatimonadota > Gemmatimonadetes > Gemmatimonadales > Gemmatimonadaceae > SCN-70-22. Next base: position 1,481 of record DAIESF010000016.1, read on the forward strand.
TCGGACCGCTTGACTTCGCCGGTGAGGGTGACGACCCCGTCCTTCACGTCGGCCATGAGCGTGGAGTACTCCTGCAGGGCGGCGGTGACGCCGGTCTTGAGCATGTCATCGGCGGAGATGACGACGGGAGGGGCGACGGTGGCGTTGACGACGACCGACTTCACGCCTTTGACCCCCTTCACCAGTGCTTCGGTCGAAGCCATGGCCGCCGAATCGGCAAACTGTCCGGAGATGGTGGCGACGCCCTTCGCGACGTCGACTGTTATGCCCTGGACACCGGCGATGGCCTGGTCGACTCCGGCCTTGATGTCCGCGTCCTTGGGGGCGCACGCCGCAATGGCCAGGGCGAGCGCGAGGGAAATGGTCGAGGCGAGTGTGCGCGTGCGTATGGTGAGAGTCATGGGCGCTGTGCCGTGATAGATGTTCGGAAGGCGGCATCGCATCCGATGCCCGTGTTACTCCAAGAACGCACCTGGTCCCAGTGACGGCAAGCAGGCTCGGCTAGAACTTCCAGTTGTAGCCGACACGAATGACCTGCGTCTCCAGATAGTCTGTGCTGACGAGTCGGAAGTTGGTGCCGCGGATGGTGCGCTCCGCTTGGTTGGTGTTGAGAAGATCGGTTGCGTTCACGACGATCTCGCCCCTCCCCCGCAGCACACTCTTCTTTGCGCCGGCGTCGAGGGCGTAGCGACTCCCCAAGCGTCCTTGTGGGAAGAGATCGGGGGCGAGGTAGAGACTGGAGAGCTGCAACTGCCAGTCGCGTGGAAGGGTGAGCGTCGTGTTGATCTTGACGTTCCCCGACGTGAGTTGTTCGCGGGGCGCCGTGTACGTCACCGGGACGGGATAGCGATTGACGACCGAGAAGGCATCGATGGTGCGGCGGTACACGTTGGCGTTGGCGTTGAGCGAGAGATGCGAGCCGATCAACTGCTGCCAGACCACTTCGCCCCCCGTGCTCCAGCTGCGCCCGGCGTTTTGGAAGACGTTGTAGAGCAGCACGCTCCCAGGGGGCTGGGTCGCGATGCGGGTAATCGTGCCGTCGACGATGCGGTGATAGGCGGCGGAGTAGAGGCTCCCCGTCGCCCAGCTTGTCTTGTAGCCGAGTTCCATGGACGTGGAATACTGCGGCTGTAACGCCGGGTTGCCGACCTTGATCAGCTCCGGCTCGTCGTATTTGGGAAAGATGCGGATGTCGACCTCGTTGGGGCGATCGACGCGCCGGTTGAAGAAGAGCGACAGCTTGTTGGCGTCGTCGAACTTCCAGGCGGCGCGCAGGTTGGGGAACGGCCGGAAATACCGATAGCCGTCGCTCTTGTAGGTGTTATGTCCCCGGTTGACGTCGTAGTCGACGTGTACGGCCTCGATGCGGACTCCCCCTTCGAGCTCCACGTGCTCGCTCTCGAAGACGTAGTTGCCGTAGACGGCGGGAATGGTCTCGCGGTAGGTCGCCCAGCCGCCGGCTCCCGTGTCGATGGGAGAGTTCTGGCCCGGGAAGAAGCGCATGTTCACCGGGATGGAGCGGTAGCGCCCCTTGAATCCCGTCTCCAGGCGCCCCTGCCGGAGCGGCTTGACGTAGTCGGCGTTGAGGTCCACCACGTGCTCGTCGGACAGCAGCTTGAACGCGTCGCGCCCCGTGAAGGAAGGGAGCGTGTTCGTGAAGAAGTACTGTTCGTCCTCGCGGTGGAAGGAGTAATTGCTGGTGAAGGTTAGCGTGTGCCCGGCCTGCGGGAACCTGTGGACCAGCGATGCGGTGCCGAACGCAGTGTACTTGACCTCGTCTTCCAGGAACTGCCACAGGCGCAAGCGGTTCTGCAGCGTCTGGTCGAAGTACGGATTGTCGCCATAGTCGAGGATCTTCTCGCGGTTGAACAGCCCCGCGACGTGGAGGGTGTTGCGCTCATCGATGGCGTGGTCCACCCCCGCGTTGAGGGTGGCATAGTCGGTGCGGCGGTTGCGCTTGACCTGTTGGACGATGACGGTGCCGTCGTCGTAGGTGCGGGTGGCGAACTCGTTCTTGTTGAGCGTTGGGGAATAGAGCCAGTCGGCCTGCAGGAAGGAGTTGGTCTTGCCGTTGCGGTAGTTGACGCCGACCGAGGGGTTGAATTTGGGCGTGCCCCGGTACTGTGGGCGGATGGTGGGGAGGTTCGCCTTCTTCTCCCACAGCGCGCCCGCACCGCCCATCACGCCCAGCTTCCCGTTGAAGCCGCGCCGTTCCTCCTTGCGGAAGACGAGGTTGATGATGCCGGCGCTGGCGTTCGCATCGAACTTTGCCGACGGATTGTTGATGACGTCGATGCGCTC
>DAIESF010000036.1 GCA_027346425.1 Gemmatimonadota bacterium
GGCGGCGAGCCACGGATGCGTGCGACTGCGGAACGAAGACATCGAGACGCTGTATGGGATCGTGCCAGTCGGGACCCCCGTCTACATCTACTGACCATCCGGTTAGATGCAGGATTTGATGCAGGGGTTGATGGGGTCCCACAGCGCACCTGCCCGACCGAGGTTTCGATGTCGCCCGAAGTCCCTTCTCCGGGCGATCCCCCTCGCCTCCGCCGCTTCGCCTCTCCCGTGACTCCGTCCCCGCTGGGGGCGTCGATCGGGGGGTACTCCGACGTTCACCAGTCGACGGGATATCGCATACATGAAGGGACTTGCTCGCGGCGTTCGCGCCGGATTCCTCGCGCTCTCGCTCGGCGCCCTGACGGTTCCTGGGGCCCGCGGGCATGCCATGTCGCCGGCTTGGTCGCCGGCGTGGTCGCCACCGGTCACGGTGGTCGATCCTAGCCTCCTCTCCGACACCCTCGGCGGGAAGAGCGGGAAGCTCCGGGCGCGCCTCGTCTCGCCCAAGCGCACGGGGGGGATTCGCATCCTTCGTGAGCTGTTCGGCGATACCGCCAGCAAGCGCCCGGGGGTCTACGAGGCGTCCGATTCCACCTCGGGGCGTCGCTTCGCGTTCATCAACATGCTCCCCTTTCAGGCGCGTGAGCGCGGGAAGCTGGGGGCGTATCGTATCGGCTTCTGGCCCGGGGAGTCCCGCCCCACCTGGGGACGCGACAAGGCGCCCGAGGGCTTCATCGAGGTCACCACGGCCAACCAGGACACTCCGCTCTCCGACCACTTCCGCCTGCGCGACTTCCTGACGAAGGACCAGTTCACCACCTGGCCCAAGTATCTTGTGTTGCGCGAGGCGCTGGTCGACAAGCTTGAACTCCTGATCACCGACCTGCAGCGCCGCGGCTACGCCGTGAGCCACCTGCAGGTGATGTCGGGGTTCCGGACTCCGCAGTACAATGCGCAGGGCGTCGGCCCCAAGGGGGGACGCGCCAAGGATTCGCGACACCAATATGGAGATGCGGCCGACGTCTTCGTCGACAACAATCGCGACGGAGAGATGGACGACCTCAACCGCGACGGGCGAGTGGACCTGCGCGACGCGAAGATCGTCCTCGAGTCGGTGGAGCGCATCGAGCAGACCTATCCGGACCTGATTGGCGGGGCCGGGCTCTACAAGGCGACGAGCGCCCACGGGCCGTTCGTGCACGTCGACGTGCGCGGCAATCGCGCGCGATGGGGGAGGATCTAGACGCGTTGTACGAGCAGCAGAATCCGGTGCCGGCCACGCCGTTCGCGCGTGCCCGCGCCCGTGGGATCCCCATCCTGGTCTTCGGCATCCTCGCTTTAGGGTCGTTGCTGGCGCTGCGTCGTGCCGACGCCGCCTTCGGCCCTGGATCGACCCCGGCGCCCCCTCCTCCGCCCCCGTTCGCCCGGCTCACCGAGAGTGCGATGGGACGGAGCCGTGGCGTGCAGATGCGCTTCGCCCTGCCGGGCGAGCGAGTCCAGTTCCCCATCGAGCTGCGCGCCGCCCCGTCGTCGGTGACCTTCGAGTGGATCCCGCTGGGTGAACTCGCCCCGCTCGATTCGGCGCGCTCAGTCGCGGGGACGCTCAACGCCCCGCAACGCCCCGGGTTCTATCGCCTGGCGGTCGTGAACGCCGGCGGCCGCACCATCATCGATAGCCTCACCCTTGCAGTGATGGTCCCCTTCGAGGAGAAGCAAGGGAGCTCGCTGAACGGCTACAAGATCGGCTTCTATCGCGGCGAACGGTGGGGGCGCGGCGAAGAGCGCCCGCGCGGCTTCCTCGAGGTCTCCGCGCCGCAGGCCGACCTCCCGCTCTCGGCCCACATGCGGGTGAGCGACTTCATCACGCACGACGAGCAGACGCGCTGGCCCCGTTATGCGGCGATCGACGGACGCCTGCTCGACAAGCTCGAGCTTGTCTTCGACGAGATCTCCAGTTGGCACGGTGGTGAAGGGCGTGCCCCGGTCGAGGTCGACGTGCATTCCGGCTTCCGGACCCCGCTCTACAACCGGCGCGTCCCACGGGCCGCCGGCGACTCGCGCCACCAGTATGGCGACGCCGCCGACATCGCCGTCGACGCCAACCGCGATGGTCGCATCGACAGCAAGGACATCCGGCTCATCGAACTCGCCGTCGAGATCGTGGAAAAGAAGTACCCCGACCTGGTGGGGGGGCTGGGGGTGTACATGCAGGGGAGCGCCTCCTACGCCCATATCGACGCCCGCGGCACGCGCGCCCGATGGCGCGGCTGAGCTCCCCCCCGCTCCGCTGAAACGCGGCGCCCCGCACATCGTAGATTGAGAAGCGCCAATCGCCGCAGCATGATTGCTACGGCGATTCGTCTTCGTCTCCCGACTCTCCTATGCCTCTCTCCCCCCATCTTCGCGACCGCATCCTCCGTCAGCTCGACACGCTGAACGATGACAAGGGTTATGCGGTGCTCGACTACGTGGAGTTCGTCGCCTCGCGCCATGGTGCCAAGGAGACGTCTCCCGGGAACATCTTCACCCGGTTCACCGAGGGGATCGAAGACACGTTGCGCGCCGGTAAGGTCTCGGCGTCGGCGATTTCCCAGACGATGGGGCTCCTCAACCAGGCGGTCGGGGTGTTGAGCGGCGTCGCCGCGGCGGGAAAGTCGGTCGCCACCGACATCGTGAACACTGCCAGCGACGTGGCGAAGAATGTGACAGGGAGCACTCCCGCCCCCTCGGCACCAGCGACCCCGCAAGACGACCCGAACGCCTCCTCGACGCCGCCGGCGACCGGGATCTCGGGCGACACCACGGAGAATCCGTCGCCGTCGTGATTCGCATCAGTCGCAGGGGCGATCGGTCACCGGTTCGCCCCTGCGCCCCGCTTGAAGTCGCTCTTCGCCCGGTCTAGCTTTGGCTATGGCGACCACAACTCGATCTTCCGACCAGCCCGCTCCTCCGACCAACCCGGAGAGCGGGCTTTCGCGTAGCGGTACCACCGGTGCCGCGCGCATTCGGGACGACGTCGCGCTCACCTTCGACGACGTCCTGCTCGCTCCCCGGCACTCGCTCGTTCACCCCAAGAACGTCGACACCGCGACCTGGTTCACGCGCGGGATCCAGCTCAACGTCCCCCTCGTGTCGGCGGCGATGGATACCGTCACCGAGAGCGAGATGGCGATCGCGATGGCGCGCGCCGGCGGGATCGGGGTGATCCACAAGAACATGTCGATCGACCGGCAGGCGGCGGAGGTCGACCGCGTCAAGCGATCGGAGAGCGGGATGATCCTCAATCCCATCACGCTCTCGCCGGACGCGCTCCTGCGCGAGGCGGTGGCGTTGATGAACCGCTTCAAGATCAGCGGGGTCCCGATCGTAGACGCCGGCGGGCGGCTGGTCGGGATCATCACCAACCGCGACCTGCAGTTCGAGCGCAACGTGCAGCGCCCGATCCGCGAGGTCATGACGGCGACTGGTCTGGTGACCGCGCCGCTGGGGACGACGCTCGACGACGCCGAGCGGATCCTGGCCAAGCACCGCATCGAGAAGCTCCCCGTGATCGACGAGCAGGGGACGCTGCGCGGGCTCATCACGATCAAGGACATTCACAAGCGCCGGCAGTTCCCGAACGCCAACAAGGACCAGCACGGCCGTCTGCGCTGCGCCGCCGCGCTGGGCGCCGGTGGCGACGTGACCGACCGGGCGAAGGCGCTGGTCGACGCGGGGGTCGACGTCCTCATCATCGACACGGCGCACGGGCACAGCGAGGACGTCCTCAATGCCACGGCGCGCGTGCGCGAGGCCTTCCCGCAGGTGCAACTGGTGGCCGGCAACATCGCCTCGCGCGAGGGGGCGGCGGCGCTCGCCCGGCGGGGGGTGGATGCGATCAAGGTCGGCGTGGGCCCCGGCTCCATCTGCACCACCCGCGTGGTGACGGGGGTCGGCGTTCCGCAGCTGACGGCGGTCATGGACGCGGTGGACGGCGCCGACGGGCTCCCGATCATCGCCGACGGCGGGATCAAGTACTCGGGCGACATCGTGAAGGCGCTGGCCGCCGGCGCCTCGAGTGTGATGATGGGGTCGATGCTCGCCGGTACCGAGGAGAGCCCGGGCGAGTCGTTCCTCCTCGAGGGGCGGCGCTTCAAGATGATCCGCGGAATGGGATCGCTTTCCGCGATGCAGGACGGGAGCGCGGACCGCTACTTCCAGGAAGGGGAGATGAGCCCCAAGAAGCTCGTTCCCGAGGGGATCGAGGGGCGCGTCCCGTACAAGGGCCCGGTGGCCGACGTCCTGTTCCAGATGGTGGGCGGACTGCGGAGCGGGATGGGCTACGTGGGGTGCGGCGACATCCAGTCGCTGCGCACCGAGGCGCGCTTCGTCCGCATCACCGCGGCGGGGCTGCGCGAGTCGCACCCCCATGACGTGACGATCACGCGCGAGGCGCCAAACTACTCGGTGTAGCACCCCGGGGCGCGGTCGCGCCTTGCCGTTTCTTTGTTCATTCCTAACCGGGGCCCCGATTCGGGGCCCCGGTTTTGCATCGTTGGAGGTCGCGAGTGACAGCTCACCCCTCGCGCGGAGGTCACGCCGTCGCGATGATGGGACCGAGCGGCGCGGAGGATCCCGCGCAGACCGACTTTCCCGGGAGGATGCATGCGAGCAGTGGAGCGGAGCGCAGTACTGCTGTGGTGTGGCGTCGCGCTGTTCGTCGGCGCGCTCGTGCTCGACACGTGGCGCGCGGGAGCGTTCTTCCTGCGACAGGCCATGCTGGTGAGCGCCGTGCTGTTCGTCCTGGGGCTCGTGGGGCTGATCGTCGCGGTGGCCCGCGCCCCCGAGGGAGCGCGGCGCTTCTCGCCGGTGTCGTTGCTGCTGACGGCGCTCGCCATCGTCGTCGTGGTGGAAGGGGCCGGCTTCGTCGTGCTGGCGCGCAAGGGCTACAGCGCCGACGTGGGCCAGTTCGTTCGCATCCGGGAGCAGCACCCCTTCGGTCCCGCCCAGTTCGATCGCGGCGCCGACAGCGCGATCCTCATGACGCTCACCCACGGATCGGGGATCGCGGTGGAGCGGACGATGTATCCGCTCGACGTCACCCCCAGCCAGGCCCAGCTCGTCGCCGCCGAGCAGCTCATCGAACACTCGCGACACAACGCCGCCCGGTTCGCCGACTACCAGGCGGATCGCGCGACGCTTGGCTATACCGTGGCGGCCGCCGAACTCGCGGGCGACGACACCCCGAGCATCGAGCACCTCCTCAACCCCGAGTACATGAAGGACGACCGGCTCGTCGATCCGGAGCGTCCGGAGGGGCTCGTCTTCCAGACCCTGCGGTCGGGGGAGAAGAAGCTGGTGGCCATCATGTACATGACCCGTCCCGGGCAGCACGGCCCCCAGGTCGGCGGGCCGCTCACGCGCTGGCATTGGCACCCCTGGTCCCCCGCGTGCCTCGACAAGTTCGGGATCCTCGTCGAGAAGCGGGTGAACGGCCGCTGCCGAAAGGGGTTGTCGGAGGGACCGACGTCGGAGATGCTGCACGTCTGGCTCGTCGACCAGGCCTTCGGCGCCTTCTCACACCTGATGGGAGCGCCGGGCGAGGGGGCACCCGCCACCATGCAGGACCATTCGATGCATCACTAAGGAGTTCGTCACTTCCTTGACAATCCGGTTCGCGGCCGCGCAGTTTGCCTCGCTGATTTCCAACCTGCATGACCGTCGGGCGATCGTGGCGACGATCGCCCGTTTCACGTTATTCCACCGGAGACGCTCACGATGGGACTGCTTTCCAAGAAGAGTCTTGAGCTGCTGATGCGGGAGGCGGATGGGACGGGGGGCGAGCCAACGCTCAAGCGAACGCTCGGGGCCGTCAACCTCACCCTCCTCGGCATCGGGGCGATCATCGGCGCCGGCATCTTCGTCCTCACCGGGACGGCGGCCGCGCAGTATGCCGGACCGGCCATCGTCCTGTCCTTCGTTCTCGCCGGAGCCGGGTGCCTCTTCGCGGGGCTCTGCTATGCAGAGTTTGCCTCGATGATCCCGATCGCGGGGAGCGCGTATACCTACGGGTACGCGACCCTTGGCGAACTGGTGGCGTGGATCATCGGCTGGGACCTCATCCTCGAGTATCTCTTCGCCGCCTCCACGGTGGCGGTGGGGTGGTCGGGCTACTTCACGTCGTTCCTGCGCGACTACACGGGGATCAACCTCCCGGCGGCGCTCACCAACGCGCCATTCAACGTGGAGGGGACGCACACCCTGGTGCGGAGCGGGGCGATCCTCAACCTCCCGGCGATGTTCCTCGTCGCCATCCTCACCACCCTCCTCGTGGTCGGGATCCAGGAGTCGGCGCGGCTCAACAACATCATCGTCTTCGTGAAGGTGACGATCGTCTTCCTCGTGATCGGGTTCGGCTTCATGTACGTGACGCCGTCCAACTGGGAGCCGTTCATTCCGCCTAACGATGGCACCTTCGGCCACTACGGGTGGAGCGGAATCGTGCGCGCCGCCGGGGTGATCTTCTTCGCCTACATCGGCTTCGACGCCGTCTCCACTGCGGCGCAGGAGGCCAAGAACCCGCAGCGCGACCTCCCCATCGGGATCCTCGGCTCGCTCACCATCTGCACCGTGCTCTACATCCTCATGGCGCGGGTCATGACCGGTGTGGCGCACTATAGCGAGCTGAACGTCCCCGATCCGGTGTACGTGGCGATCGCCAAGGCCGGCCCCGGGCTCGAGTGGCTCAAGCCGCTCATCGGCCTCGGCGCCATCGCCGGGCTGGCGTCGGTCGTCCTCGTCATGCTCCTCGGGCAGCCGCGCATCTTCTACGCGATGTCGCGTGACGGGCTCCTCCCCCCCGTCTTCGGCAAGGTGCATCCCAAGTTCCAGACGCCGTATGTCTCGACCATCATCACCGGCGCCGTCGCCATGGTGGTCGCCGGGCTCTTCCCGATTGGCCTCCTGGGCGAACTCGTCTCGATCGGAACGCTCCTCGCCTTCGTGATCGTGAGCGCCGGGGTGCTGGTGCTGCGCTATCGCTCGCCCAACCTGCATCGCCCCTTCCGCACCCCGCTGGTCCCGCTCGTCCCCATCCTGTCGATCCTGATCTGCGGGTACATGATGTCGGGGCTTCCGGGCGATACCTGGCTGCGGCTCCTGATCTGGCTGGCGCTCGGGTTGGCGATCTACTTCCTGTACGGGCGGCGGCATTCTCGCGTGCAGGCGGCCGAGCGCGCCGGGACCCAGTACTGACGCGGGAAGGGGAGATCGTCCGGACCAAAGAGTCCGGACAGCCGTTGCCTCCCTGAAGCTGTTACTTTACAGGCGGCGCTCCGGACGGAGCGCCGCTTTCGCTTGTCCCCACGTTCCGTGACACTGACCGGACTGCTCGCTGTCTCTCCCGCGCGTCGCGCTGCCATCCTGCGCATCGCCGACACGCTCAAGACCACGCCGCTGGTCGCCCTCACCACCCACATCAACGCCGACGGCGATGCCGCCGGCTCGGTGTCCGCACTCGCTCGGCTCCTCCCGCAGCTCGGCGTCCAGGCGCGCGTGGTGAATCCGACGCCGTGGCCGTCGATCTTCAGCTACCTCCTTGGCCCCGACATCACCGATCGCACCGCGAAGGGTTCGTCGGCGTTGAAGGGGGTGGACGCGATCATCGCGCTGGACGTGAGCGACATGAAGCGCCTCGGCTCGCTGGCCGACAGCGTGCGGGGGATGAAGGTGCCGCGCATCGTCATCGACCATCACGTCCCCACCGACGAGCCGGCCGGCGAGATCATCCTCGACGACACCGACGCCTGCGCCACCGGCGAGCTGCTGTACGACTTTGCCTCGGTCCTCGATCTCGACGTCACGCCGGCCATTGCCGAGGCGCTGTATACGGCGATCCTGACCGACACCGGCGGCTTTCGCTACTCGAACACCACGCCGCGTTGCCACGCGATCGCGGCCACGCTGTTGTCGGCCGGGGTGGATCCGGAGGAGATGTACCGTCGCATCTATGCGTCGGTCTCCACCGGGCGCCTCTTCCTGTTGCGCGACTCGCTGCACTCGCTGGGGCACGATCCGGCGCACGGGATCTCGTGGATCTGCGTGACGGCCGATGCGCTCGAGCGCTACGAGGTGAGCCCCGAGGATTTGGATGGGATCGTCGAGCACCCGCGATCGATCGCCGGGACGCGACTCGCCCTCTTCTTCAGGGATTTAGGGTACGGCAAGGTGAAGGTCTCCTTCCGCAGCACGGGCAGCGTGGACGTGAACCGTTTCGCGCGCGAGTTCGGCGGGGGCGGGCACGCCAAGGCCTCGGGAGCGTTGATCCCGGGGACGCTCGAGGGCGTCCGCGAGCGAGTGGTGGACGCCGCGCGCGCCTACGTGGGCGAGCTGGTGCCGACCCCTGCCGAATAGCACGACCGACCGCGCCCTTCCTCCTTTCGACCTTTCATCACCTGCCCCATACATGGCCACCACGCTCATGGAACGCATCGGGAGGGCGCTCTCCGGCCTCCGCAGCCCTCGCACCGGCGAGGACGTGCTCACCGCCCAGATGGTGCGCGACGTCGGGACCACGCTGGAGGGGCGCGTGCACCTGACGGTGGTGCTGGCCCCCGAGGATGACGCGACGATGGTGCGCCAGGTGCGACAGGTGGTCGAGAGGGTCGAGGGGGTGACCGACGTCCAGGTGACGCTGCGCGACCCGTCGGAGCTCGCCCCCGGGCGCGGTGCGTCGCGAGCGCCGCAGGGACAGAAGCCGGCGCAGGGAAACGGGGGCGGGGCACGAGCGCTCCCGGTAATGGACGACCGTCCCGCCACGCCGCGTCCCAGCGCCCCGCAACCGGTGCTGTATCCCGGGCTCGGGCGCATCATCGCAGTGTCGTCGGGGAAGGGAGGGGTGGGGAAGTCGACGGTCGCGGTGAACCTCGCGGTGGCGCTGGCCAGGCGCGGGCTGCGGGTGGGGCTCATGGACGCCGACATCTACGGCCCCAACATCCCGCGGATGATGGGGGTGGCCGGGGCGCCGATGGTCGAGAACGAGAAGATCATCCCGCACGAGGCACACGGGGTGAAGCTCATCTCGTTAGGCCTGCTCATCGAGCGCGACCAGCCGGCCATCTGGCGCGGCCCGATCGTCATGAAGATCACGACCCAGTTCCTGCGCGACGTGAACTGGGGAGAACTCGACTTCTTCATCGTCGACATGCCCCCGGGCACGGGCGACGCGCAGCTCTCGCTGGTGCAGGCGACGCAGGTGACCGGCGCCTTGATCGTCACCACGCCGCAGGACGTGTCGGTGGGCGATGCGCTGCGCGGAGTGAAGATGTTCCAGCGCACCGGGGTCCCCGTGCTGGGGATCGTGGAGAACATGTCGTGGTTCGAGTGCCCGCACTGTGGCAAGCCGACGGCGCTCTTCGGCACCGGGGGCGGGCAAAAGCTCGCCGACGAGTGCGACCTCCCGCTCCTGTCGCAGGTGCCGCTCTACCCGCGGGTGATGGAGGGCGGTGACACCGGGCGCCCGATCGTGGTGGCCGACCCCGAATCGCCGGCGGCCAAGGCGCTGGCCGCCCTCGCCGACCGGGTGGCCGCGTCGTTAGGCGCGGTGGCGTGAGCCACGCCACCGGGGCGCTGGTCGACGACCACCTTCCCCGGGTCATCCGGCGCGTCGCCCTCCCGGCGGTCGCCTCCAACCTCCTCATGACCCTGTTCGCGTCCATGGACGCGTACTGGGTCGGGACGCGCATCGGCCCCGAGGGGCTGGCGGCGGTCTCCACCGGGATCTTCTGGGTCTGGCTGGTCGTCTCGATCGCCGAGGGGGTCGCGTTGGGGCTGACGGCGCTGGCCTCGCGCCGCCACGGGGAGGGGAACCCCGACGAGGCGGCACGGGTGGCCGCCGGGGCGCTCACCTTCGCCCTCGCGTTAGGCGTGCTGGTCGGGATCGCCGGAGTCCTCGGCGTCGCCCGCCTCTTCGCCTTCATGCAGACGCCGAGCGACGTCACCGCGCTGGCCCGCGACTACC
>DAIESF010000039.1 GCA_027346425.1 Gemmatimonadota bacterium
GGGCACAGTGGGCTGGCCCATGAGCTCGCCGGCCGTCTCGACGACCTGGAGGAATCCGCGTGAACCGATTCGTGCGGGGCGCATTGCTCGCCCTCGCCTCGTGTGCCGCCCTCGCGTCGGACGGGTGGGCGCAGCAGGCCATCCCGGTCGCCGCGCAGCCGGTGGGCATCGGCACCCGCGTCCGCATCTTCGCCCCCACGTTGCGACGCGACCGCTACGTGGGACGCGTCGACTCCCTCGATGCCAACGAGGTCACCCTCGATACCGCCGGCGTTCGACGCCGCCTCGGCTTCGAGACGGGACCGGTCCTCGTGGAATCGTACCGCCGCGTGAGCATCCGCACGTCGGCCATCGAGAAGATCGAGGTGAGCGCCGGCCGCACGACGCGCGGCGCCACCATCAAGGGGATCATCATCGGCGGCCTGAGCGGTGCCCTCCTGATCGGATTCGGGCAGCTCCCCGAGGTGAATCCGAAAGCGAAGGACTTCCTCAAGGGCGCCCCGGTAGGGCTGGCCCTGGGGGCGTTGGTGGGCGGAATCGTGGGGTACACGTTAGGCGGGGAGCGCTGGGTTCCGGGCGAACTCCCCCGCTGACGCAACGCGAGGAGCGGCCACCGCCAGCCCGTCGCGCCCCCGCCTAGCGGATTTCCTTCGCCGCGTCGAGCACGTGCGCGATGTCGCGCGACAGCGCCCGCGCTTCCTGGGTTGCCGACGATACGTCGTCGATCGGCGACTGCACCCCCGCCGAGCGCAGGGCGATCATGTCGAGGCGCATGTTCTGCAGCACGAGGGAGGCGCTGTCGAGCTGTGCGCGAAGCGTCTCGTGACGTGATAGCAGGTCGGACATGGTGGTGCGCTGCCGCTCGAGGAGCTGCAGACGCTGGTCGCGCTCTCGTGACTCCGGCTGTTCCCGTGCCGCCGCGAGGCGTCGATCCAGGTCGGCGAGCGCGGCCGGGCGCACGTCCTCCTCGAGTCGATGCAGCGCTTGGGCGATCGAGGCCACGCGCTCGGCAAGGGCATCGACCGTCGGCGCCACGTCGGGGATGAGGTCCTTGTCCGCTTTCGACAGTTTGCCAAGGACTTCCTGGACGGCGAGGCGATCGGCGGCGGCGCGCCGCACCTGGTCGCCATAGGGGCCGGCGAGGACGTCGTCGGGGACCATCTGGCGCGCCAGTTGCGCCGGTGACGGGAGCATCGCCTGCCCGCCGCCCCCTCCCCCCCGCACCTGCTGGGCCTGCAAGGCGCGCTGCGCCTCGCGCCCGAAGATGTCCTTCCATCGCACGCCGTCGGCCCACAGCGATGCCAGACGCTGCGCCAGCGGGATGGCCATCCCGACAGCGGGAAAGAGGAACCAGAGGAAGTCCGGCGAAAAGGCGAGATTGATCGCCGCCAGCATCCCAACCGTGACGGCCGAACTCGCGGTGCGCCGCCGGAAGGCGCGGATGCGGTCGGAGACGCTCATCTGGCCGAACGCCTCGAGGCTCTCCTTCCCCCGCAGCGAGGCGCGGGCGCGCCGCTGCTCCTGTCGCGTCATTCCCGCGCGCTCGCGCACATCGCGCCACGACGCCGGCATCCACGGCGGTACCGGGGGCATCGGCTGCAATTCCTGGTTGGGGCGGCGCCCTCCCGCCCCCCGCCACCCGGCGTTGGCTGCGTCGACCGCGTCGCGCGCGATGTCATCGGCGGCGCGCGCGTGGTCACGCGCAAGGTCCTGCGCCCCGCGCACGATGTCGCGCACGCTGGCGGCGATCCCCTTCCCCAGAGGCGCCTCGTGCTTCCATGCCGACGACGGATGCGCCATCGGCGGGCGCGCGGCCGGGACCGCCGTCGACGCGCGCGACGGCGGGAGCGCAGCACTCCCCGCTTCCACGGCCGCCATCGCGTCGCGGAAGGCGGCGGCATCGTCCCAGCGGTCGTCGGGGCGCTTGGCCATCGCCCGCTCGAGCGCGGCCACGAGGAGCGGCGGGAGATCGCGCCGCAGCTCGCCCAGCGGCCGCGGGGTGTCGCTGATGTGCATCATCAGCATCGACGGCGTATTGGTCGCCTTGAACGGAAGCTCTCCCGCGAGCATCTGGTAGCCGACGATGGCCAGCGAGTAGAGGTCGGCGCGCCCATCCACCTCACGCTCGCCCATCGCCTGTTCCGGCGACATGTAGGCCGGGGTCCCGACGGCGATCCCGGTGACGGTGAGGCGGGCATCGCCCTCGGCGGCGCGCGCGATCCCGAAATCGGTGACCATCGGGCGCCCGGTGGCGCGATCGATGAGGATGTTGTCGGGCTTGATGTCGCGGTGGACGATCCCGCGCGCGTGCGCGTAGGCCAGGGCATCGGCCACGCCGCGCAGGATGCGGAAGACCTCGGCGAGCGGCGGGCGCGGTTCCGTCGCCAGCCGCAACGCCAGCGGCTCTCCCTCGACGAGGGCCATCACGAAGCAGACGAGTCCGTCACGCTCCTCGACCGCGTAGATGGGGACGATGTTGGGGTGGTTGAGCTGCGCCGCCGTCTGCGCCTCGCGCAGGAAGCGCTGCTTCACGTCGTCGCGATACGCCAGCTCCGGGGGGAGAACCTTGATGGCGACCGCGCGGCGCAGCTTGCGGTCGAGGGCGCGATAGACGACCCCCATCCCGCCGCGACCGAGTTCACCCTCGACCTCGTACGTGCTGCCTAACGCTGCATCGACGCGTTCGCGGAGGATGTCGGTCATCGGGTGCCAGGGGGGCGCATCGCGGTGGGGCGGGTCGGTCCGCCGCCGTCGACGGCGCTAGCCCCGCCCTCCCAGCTTCATCTTGGCCATCTCGTCGCGCGCGTAGACCGCCGCGTCCACCTCGCGACCGAGGGCCATCGCCTTCTCGGCGACCGAGGTGATCGTCTGGTAGTTCTGCGGACCGCTGCGCAGGCGCACCACCTCGAGGCGCATGTTCTGCAGGGCGAGCATGCAGCTCTCCAGCTTGTCCCGCGACTGCGCCAGGCGGCCGCCGAGATCGGCCAGGGTGCGACGCTGCCGCTTGAGGTAGGCGAGACGCCGCACGCGCTCCTCACTCCCGCGCGCGTCAAGCGGGTTGGCTTCGCCCTCGAGGCGGGCAATCTCGCCGTCGAGTTGCGGGGCCGTCTCCGGGCCGACGTTGCGCTCGAGCTCCGTCACCTGCAACGCGAGCGCCTCCACTTTCTGGTAGAGCGCCATCGCCGACGACGGGACGTCGCCGAGGAGCGACCGTTCCTGCTTCGGCAGCCCCTCGATGAGGCGGAGAATCTCGTCGCGGTTGCGTCGCGCATCCTGCACCGACCGCGCCCCGCTCCCGGTGAGTGAGGCGAGGTGGTTCGCGCCCCGCCCCGCGGGAAGCGCCGCCGCCGCGCCTGCGCGATCGAACAGCTCCACTCCACGGTTCCCGCGCAGACGGGCGCGTTCCCGCACCTCGCTCCGCTTGGCCGGGTCCCAGACGGCCCGCACGTTGTCCACCCACTCGGCGACCACATCGAAGAAGAGCCGGTCCTTCGGCTCCTTCAGGACGTCGCGCCAGTCGTATCCGTCGGTCCACAGCTTGGCGTACTTCCAGGCGATGTAGATGGAGTACATCCCCCAGATCCCCGCGAAGTCGGGGCCGCCGAACGCCGCGACGACCACGCTGACCCCCCCGGCAAACATCCAGGGAGCCAGCTTCTTCCGGAAGGCGACGACCTCGAGCGCATTCCAGCGGGCGAGTTCCTCCCCCGTGGGGGCAGCGAGCGCGCCGTCGTCGTGCCCACGCGCCAGCGCCTGCATCCCGCGTCCCGGCTGCGTGCCTAACGACAACGGCCCCCCGTTGGCCGGCTCGGGCACCTCGCCGGTCTCGAGCGCGGTGGCCAGGGCGGCGGCGCTCGGGAAACGGTTGGCGGGATCCTTCTCCAGCATCATCATCACCGCCCGCCCCAGGTCGGGGGGGACGCCGGGACAGCGCTGGTGCACCGGGGTCGGCGTCTCGGAGATGTGCTTGACGAGGAGCGCCGGCGTGCTCGAGGCGTTGAACGGAAGCTCGCCGGTGAGCATCTGGTAGCCGACGATCCCTAACGAATACAGGTCGCTCCGCCCGTCCACCTCGCGATCGCCCATCGACTGCTCGGGCGACATGTAGGCCGGCGTCCCGATCGCCATCCCGGTGGCCGTGAGGCGGGCGTCGGCGCCGTCGCTCACGGCGCGGGCGATCCCGAAGTCGGTCACCATCACGCGCCCGTCCTCCCGGTTGATGAGGATGTTGTCGGGCTTGATGTCACGGTGCACCACCCCCCGCTCGTGGGCGAACGCGAGGGCCCGCGCCACCTCCAGCAGGCAGCGACGCGTGTCCTCGAACGAGAGCGCGCCGCGCTGGTGCAGCCGCACCGCGAGGTTCTCCCCGTCGATGTAGGCCATCACGAAGTAGACCAGTCCCTCCCGCTCGTCGACCGAGTAGATCGGGACGATGTTCGGGTGACTCAGCTGGGCCGCAGTCTCCGCCTCGCGCAGGAAACGGGTGCGGATCTCGCCGCGAAAGGCAAGCTCAGGGGGAAGCACCTTGACCGCGACCTGCCGCTTGAGCCGGCGGTCGCGCGCGAGATAGACGATCCCCATCCCCCCACGACCGATCTCCCGATCCAACTCGTAGTTGGCGCTGAGCACGCGTTCCACGTGCGTGCGAAGCTCGGCGTCGGACGAAGCGAAGGGTTCTGGCACTCGAGGGGGCGAGGTTGGAGCCGAGGGAGCGAGAAGCATCGTAGTGTAGCATTCGGCCGGGAGAGCGTCTAGCGCGTTGCTCCGCCGCTACGGCGCAATCGTCTCCCCACTACGTCAGAATGGCCCGGGAAAGTTGCAAAGCCCGTCATCATGGCGGAAAATGGGAGCCCGCAATCTGCAGTAGGGAAAGATCGGGAGGATCTGTGTCTTCTCGTCTTCTCGTCTTCTCGTCTTCTCGTCTTCTCGTCTTCTCGACCTCTGAAATCATGGGCCAACGACAGACCCTCCCCGTTCTCCCCCTCCGCGGAACGGTCACCTTTCCCGGCCTCACCTCGCCCATCGCGGCCGGGAGACCGGGGACGCTGCGCGCCATCGAGGCCGCGCTCAAGGCCGACCGGCTCGTCTTCGCGGTCGCGCAGCGCGACAACACCGACGAACCCGCCCCCGAAATCCTGTACTCCATGGGGGTCATCGCCCGCATCGGACAAATCCAGCGCGGCCTGGGAGGGGTCCAGCTCCTGTTGCAGGGCGAGCAGCGGGCCACCTCGCTCCAATACACGCTCGGCGACGGGTATCTCACCGCGGTTGTCATGCCGACCGAGGAGATGGCCCCCCTCAACGAGCACGACGCCGCCTTCGAGGCGCTCCACAAGGAGACGCGCGAGCGCGCTCAGGAACTGGGCGAAAAGCGCGGGCTCCCGGAAGAGGTCGTGCACCAGGTGCTCGACTCGGTCGACGACCCGGGACGCTTCGCCGACCTCGTGGCCGGTTACATCGAACTCCCGGTCCCCGAAAAACAGGGGCTGCTCGAAACGCTGAGCGTCGAGGAGCGGCTACGCCGCATCCTCGTCCACGTGCAGCGCCAGATCGGGATGCTCGAAGCGCAGGAGGAGATCAAGTCGCAGGTGCAAGAGGAGCTGGGCGAGCGCCAGCGCGAGATGTTCCTCCGCGAGCAGCTCAAGGCGATCCAGAAGGAGCTGGGCGATGACGACCAGTCCAAGGAAATCGCCGAGCTGCGCGACAAGCTGTCCAAGCTCGACCTGAAGAAGGAGGCGCGCGCCGAGGTGGAGCGCGAGCTCGGGCGCCTGGAGCGCTCGGGTCGCGAGTCCATGGAGGCGCAGGTCATCCGCACGTACCTCGAGTGGATCGCCGAGCTCCCGTGGAGCACGCGCTCCGACGACCTCCTCGACCTCAAGCGCGCCATCGGGATCCTCGACGAGGACCACTACGGGCTCAAGGACGTGAAGGATCGCGTCGTGGAGTTCCTCGCCGTGCGCCAGTTGCGCGCCCAGCAGGTTGCCGAGGAAGTCAGCAAGACCGGGGAGTTCCCTGCGGCGAAGCAGGCCGATGGGAGCGCCGACGCGACACCAGGGAACGGCGATGCCGGCCCGGCGACGGGGAGCGGCGATGCCGTCCCGGCGGCCGGCAACGGCGACGCCGGGACGACGCCAGGGAACGGCGAGGAGGCGACCCAAGGCGGGAACGGCGAAGGCGACGAAAAGCTGCTGACCGATGCGCGCGAAGCGAAGGCGCGCGCCATGGCCCGCGGCCCGATCCTCCTCTTTACCGGCCCGCCGGGGGTGGGCAAGACGTCGATCGCCAAGTCGATCGCCCGCTCGCTCGGGCGTGAGTACGTGCGCGTCGCGTTAGGCGGGGCGCGCGACGAGGCCGACATCCGCGGACACCGGCGCACGTACGTCGGGGCCATGCCCGGGCGCATCATCCAGGGGATGAAGCAGGCGGGGACGAAGAACCCGGTCTTCCTCCTCGACGAGGTCGACAAGCTCGGACAGTCATTCCAGGGCGATCCGTCGAGCGCGCTGCTCGAGGTCCTCGACCCGGCACAGAACGATTCCTTCACCGATCACTACCTCGGGGTCCCGTTCGACCTGAGCGAGGTGCTTTTCATTGCCACCGCCAACTTCATCCAGAACATCCCCGGTCCGCTCCTCGACCGCATGGAAGTGGTGGAATTTGCCGGCTACACCGAGCGCGAGAAGGCGGAGATCGCCAAGAAGTACCTCATCCCGCGCCAGCTCGAGGAATCGGGGCTCACCGACAAGAACGTCGCCTTCGACGACGCGGCGGTGATGTCGGTGGTGAGCCACTACACGCGTGAGAGTGGCGTCCGCCAGCTCGAGCGCGAGATCGGGCGCGTCTGCCGCAAGGTGGCGCGCCAGCTGGCGACGGGCGACACCTCGACCATCGCCGACAACCGCATCGACGCCGATGAGGTGCGCACGCTCCTCGGCCGCCCCAAGGTCCACCCCGAGCGCGCGCAGGAGAAGCACGAAGTCGGCATCGCCACCGGGATGTACTACACGCCGATGGGTGGCGACATCATGTTCGTCGAGGCCTCGATCCGGCGCAGCGAACTTCGCCCCGCCGGGAGCGAGGAAGGGCCGGTGCGTCCGGGCCCCATCTCGCTCATCCTCACCGGACAGCTTGGAGACGTCATGAAGGAGAGTGCGCGGGCGGCGCTGACCTATGCCACCAACAACGCCCCCGTCCTCGGCATTCCCGCCGATCGCATGAACGGCGCCAGCGAGGCGCACATCCACGTTCCGGCAGGTGCAATCCCGAAGGACGGCCCGTCGGCCGGCCTGGCGATCGCCACCGCGCTGGTGTCGGAGCTGTCGGGTCGCCCGGTGCGCCGCGACGTCGCGATGACCGGCGAGATCACCCTCCGCGGGCGCGCCCTTCCGATCGGCGGCCTCAAGGAAAAGGTCCTCGGCGCGCACCGCGCCGGGATCAAGCACATCATCATCCCCAAGCAGAACGCCGACGACATCGAGGACATCCCCGAGGAGGTGCAGAAGGAACTCACCTTCCACCCGGTCGAGTCGCTGGCGGAGGTGCTGGAGATCGCACTGGTCCGCGACGAGGGCCGCCCCGACGTCAAGGCGGCCTAGGGCCGGGTAGGACCTACACGTACGCGCGGGCGCCTCGTCGGCGCCCGCGTCGTTTTTCCAGGCCGGCGGAACCTGCGCGGGGGCCGCCCCGTAGGATGCAGGGTCCCGAACCCTCCACCATGCTCTCGTCACTCGTCACTGCCTTTTCCGTCGCCTTCGACCAGCTGCGTATCAACACCCTGCGGACCATCCTCTCCACGCTCGGTGTCATCATCGGCGTCGGCTCGCTGGTGGCGGTACTGTCGTTAGGCGACGGCCTGGAGCGGTTCACGCGCAATGAGGTCGAGCGCACGACCGACGTGCAATCGGTCTCCCTCACCTCGCGCACAATGGAGCGTGTCGACGGCGAGTGGGTCCCCGTGCGCGACTACCCCATTTTCACCCGCGACGACGCGGCGGCGATCGCCCGCGACGTCGAGTTCGTGAAGGACGTCTCGCTCTCGGTAGGGGCGACCATCCCGGTGGAGTCGCCGCGGAGCGGGGCGCGGCGCGAGACGTCGGTGACCGCAGCGATGGCCGGCGTCGACCAGTATTCGCACGCCGAACTCGCCGCCGGACGCTTCTTCACCCGCGTCGAGGACGAGCGCAACGCCGCTGTCATCGTTCTCTCACACAAGCTCGCCACCGACCTCGCCCTTCCCCGCTCCCCCGAACGACTCCTCGGGGAGACGGTGCGCGTGAATGGCGTTCCGCGCGAGGTGATCGGGATCCTCGCCCCCTACAAGGGCGAACGCGGGTGGGCGGCAGTGGTCCCGTATGCCTCGGCGCCCCTCCTTGCGACCGCTGGCGGGCGGCGTCTCATCCCGACCATCGCGGTACGCGCGACGAGCATCGAGAACGTGAATGCACTCAAGCGCTCCGTGGAGGACTGGCTCGGACGGCGCTACGGCACCCGCTGGGAACGCCGGATCGATCTGGGGACCATGGAGAAGCGGCTGGAGCAGGCCACGCAGGGGGTGCGCGTCTTCAAGTGGTTCATGGGGGCGATCGCCGCCATCTCGCTCCTGGTGGGAGGGATCGGCATCATGAACGTCATGCTCGCCTCGGTCACCGAGCGCACGCGAGAGATCGGGGTGAGAAAGGCGATCGGCGCGCGCCCGCGCGACGTGCTCCTGCAGTTCCTCTCCGAGTCGGTCGCGATCTCGAGCGTCGGGAGCGCGATCGGCGTCGTCCTCGGCTCGATCATCGCCTCCGTCGCCATTCTCGTGATCCGGCAGCAGACGGGGGCGGCTGGGCTCGCGCCCAGTCTCTCGGCGTCGTCGGTGATCGTGGCCGCGGGGTCGGCGGTCGCCATCGGACTGCTCTTCGGCACCTATCCCGCGCGCCGCGCCGCCCGCCTCTCGCCGATCGACGCCATCCGGCACGAGTAATCGTCGCCTCGCACGAACCCGTGCGCCCCGCGCGCACGGATCAGTGGACGATCGGCCCCAGGCGAAGAATGCGCCACGCGTCCATGCGCAGGACTGGTGGCTCGGTGCCCGGAATGAAGTACTCGGTGTAGCGCCGCTCGGCTGGCGTCGCGTTCGTCGCGACGTCGCCCGTCACCCGGTCCAACTCGGCGGTGACCAGCCCATCGGGCGGGAGCCACGCCGGCCCGCTCCGACCGACGCCGGCATGCTGCACCAGACGCCCGAAGATCGGAGCAGCGAGCGACCCGCCACCTGCCCCCGGGGTGATCGACCGGGGCGTATCGAAGCCGAGCCAGACACCAGCCACGAGGTCCGGGGTCATGCCGACGAACCAGACGTCGGCGTTGTCGTTCGTCGTCCCCGTCTTCCCCGCCACCGGGATGGAGGGCGGGACGAA
>DAIESF010000054.1 GCA_027346425.1 Gemmatimonadota bacterium
CCGGTCGATCGCCGCCCCCAACTCGGTATAGGCCTCCTCAGTGTTCTGGCGGAAGGGCGTTGCCGTGTAGGCAACCCTCCCATCCGGTCCAACCACGAAAAGCAGGCGACTGGCAAACTTCAGCCCCCCCGGCGACAGCGCGCCATACGCCTCTCCGAGCGTGCCGTCGGCGTCGCTCACGAAGGCGAACGGGAATCCCGCCTCCTTGGCCCAGTCGATGAGGGCGGCGTCGGAGTCGGTGCTCACTCCCAGCAGCACGACGTCCTTGCCACCGTGGAAGAGCTGCGCATACCGATCGCGATACGCGGTCATCTGCGTGGTGCACCCCGGCGTGCGCGCCTTGGGGAAGAAGGCGATGACGACGGTCTTCCCCTTGAGGGCCGAGAGGGTGAGCGGGGCGGGTGCGACTCCGTTAGCGGTAACCGGGCGGACCGTGAAATCGGGGGCGACTGTGCCCACGGTAGGCACGGCGGCCGTCCCCTGAGCCCCGGCGCAGGCGGATGCGCCAAGGCATGACGTGACGCCGGCGAACCTGGCCAGCGTGCGAAGGGAGCGTCGAATGCTCATCGATGGATTCGTGGAAGGGAGGGCGCGGGTCCGCACGCCGATGACGTGTGCTGTCCTGGGTCAACGCCGCATCGACGCGAACGGTTCGCCCCTCGTGGCATCTTCACGGCATGCGCGTGTGGCGGCAGGTCGCGCTCCGCCAGTAGCTTCTCCGGGCACACGAGAGCTTCACCCGACCGATTCTCGCGCCTCACTCGACCATGCGCCTGTTCCGCGTCTCCGTCGCCCTTTGCGTCCTCGCCGGTCCTGCCGCGCTGTTCGCGCAGGCCGCCCCTCCCAAGCCGTACCAGTTCACCATCGAGGACTACGCTCGCGCCGAGCGATTCCTCGGGCAGACCATGAACCCGCTGGTGAGCGGGGCGGCGGGGCGGCCGACGTGGCTGAAGGACGGGCGCTTCTGGTACCGCGCGACGACCACCGCCGGGAGTGCGTTCTATGTCGTCAACCCCGCCAGGCGCACGCGCACCCCGGCGTTCGACCAGGCGCGCCTGGCGGCTGGGCTGGGCGCGGCGTCGAACAGCACCGTGGAAGGCGACCGGCTCCCCTTCCAGTCGTTCGACTTTGCAGGCGACGGTAAATCGCTCACGGTGGCGATGCGCAACGCGACGTACAGCTGCGACCTCGCCAGCTACGCCTGCACCCGCGGCACACAGCCGCCGCAAGCGCCGCTCAACTCGTCCACCTCGCCCGACGGGAAGTGGGCCGCCTTCATCCGCGACAACAACCTCTGGATGCAGGAGCTGGCGAGCGGGACCGAGACCCAGCTCACGACCGACGGGATCAAGGACTTCGGCTATGCCACCAACAACGCCGGGTGGGTGCACGGTGACAATCCCATCGTCACGTGGTCTCCCGACTCGCGGCAGGTGGCCACATTCCAGCACGATGGGCGCGGGGTGCGTGACATGTACCTCGTCAGCACCAACGTCGGAAACCCGAAGCTGGAGGCATGGAAGTACCCCATGCCGGGTGACAGCGTGGTCTTCCGCATTTCGCGGGTGATCATCAACGCCGGCCCCGACGGGAGGCCGCGCGTCGTGCGCCTGCAGATGCCGCCCGATGCGCACCGCTCGACGGTCTCCGACCACATCGCGTGCGGCTCGGAGATTTGCGATGCGCAGTGGTATCCCGACGGTTCGCACCTGGCGTTCATCTCCAGCTCGCGCGACCACAAGGACGCCTGGCTTCGCGTCGCCGACGCGACCACCGGCGCCGTGCGCGAGGTGCTGCACGAGCGGAGCGCGACCCAGATCGGCGATGCCTCGCTCCCCGAGAACCTGTGGCGCGTCCTCCCCGCCACGAACGAGCTGATCTGGTGGTCGCAGCGCGACAACTGGATCCACCTCTACCTGTATGACCTCGCCACCGGCACGCTGAAGAACCGCATCACGACGGGCGAAGGGAACGTCTCCGATATCGTGCGCATCGACGAGAAGGCTCGGCAGATCTGGTTCACCGCCAACGGGAAGGAAGCGGGGCGCGACCCGTACTTCCAGCACCTGTACCGCATCGGCTTCGATGGCAAGGGCCAGGTGCTGCTGACCCCCGAGGCGGCCAACCACACGGTGAGCGTTTCACCTGACGGGAAGTTCATCGTCGATACCTACTCCACCCCCGACACGCCGCCGGTCACGGTCCTGCGCGACCGCAACGGGAAGGTGCTGCAGTCGCTCGAGCGCGCCGACATCTCGCGCCTCCTCGCCTCGGGGTGGCGCGCGCCGGTGCCCGTGACGATGAAGGCTCGCGACGGCACGACCGACATCTACGGCCTGATGTACCTCCCGTCGACGCTCGACTCGGCGAAGAAATACCCCATCATCAACCACATCTACCCGGGGCCGCAGTCGGGGAGCGTGGGGCCGCGCTCGTTCATGCCGGCGCGCGGCGACAACCAGGCGCTGGCCGAGCTCGGCTTCGTGGTGGTGGAGATCGACGGATTGGGGACGCCGGGGCGCTCGAAGTCGTTCCACGACTACTACTACGGGCGCATGGGCGACAACACGATTCCCGACCAGATCGCCGGGATGAAGGAGTTGGCGCAGCGCTATCGCTTCATCGACATCAACAACGTCGGCATCTGGGGGCACTCGGGTGGCGGCTTCGCGACCGCGTCGGCCATGCTGCGCCACCCCGACTTCTTCAAGGTCGGGATCTCCGAATCGGGGAACCACGACAACCGGAACTACGAAGACGACTGGGGCGAGCGTTATCAGGGGCTGCTCACGCGCAGCAACGGGAGCGACAACTACGCCGCCGAAGCCAACGAGACGTACGCGAAGAACCTGAAGGGGAAGCTCTTCCTCATCCACGGGATGATGGACGACAACGTCCCGTCCAGCAACACGCAGCTGGTGGCCGATGCCCTCATGAAGGCGGGAAAGGACTTCGACATGCTTATGCTCCCCCACGCGCGACACGGGTTTGGCGCCGATGCCGCCTACATCATGCGGCGGCGGTGGGACTATTTCATCACCAACCTGCAGGGGAACATCCCGCCGAAGGAGTACCAGATCGGGAAGCCGCGCGTGGTGCCGTGAGGCACGCCCGCACCACCTAACGGCTCCCGATCCGCACTCCCAGTGACGCATGCCGCCGCGTGAAGAGCCCCTCGTGGCGCGACACGTCGGCGGCATACGTCAGTGAAAGGTGCGGGACGACCGGGAGCACGCCGAACACCCCGAACGACCGCACCGGCGCCACCAGCGGCCCCGACGCCGAGAGCGTCTCCACTTCGTGGCCGGCGGAACCGATCACGCTGAGCGATCCGTTCTCGCCGAAGTAGCGCGTCAGGCGCACGCGGTGGGTCGTCGCCGTCCCATGCCCGGCCATGCGGACCGGCGACACGCTGTAGGAGGCCATCTGGTTCCCCCAGTAGTGCTCCAACGATGCGGTGCCGCCGTGCACCGAGGCCGAGTCGTATGAGCGCACCATGCCGCGCACCTCGATCCCCCACCCGGCCGGGAGCGCGATGTGAACGAAGGTCGCCCCTCCCTGTCGCGCCGCCACCCGATGCGTCGGACTCATCTCCCCTTCGGCGCCCACGGTCAGCCAGCGCCCCATCGCCGCCGACAGCTCGCCCATGAGGCGCCGGTCCTCCATTTCGAATCGCTCGAGCTGCTCAGCCGTGACACCAAACCCCGAGCGCGACGAGTGACGGTAGTGCAGGGCGATCCCCTGCTCCTGCCATGGTTGGACGCCGTTGGTGAGCGCGTCGCGACCGGCGCGCACCTCGACAGTGGTCGTGCGCACGGCGGCACCGTCCTGTGCCTCGGAGGCATGCGCCGCCAGCAGCAAAGCGAGCGGGAGGATGAGACTGCGGGTGATCGTTGTCATGACGGAGGGCATGGGTGATCAGGCAGCTGCCGTTGAGCGGGGAGACTCCGGGGCGTGCGCAGCAACGGTCGATGGCACAGCCGGCGAGGCGGCGAAGCCGCGGCGCTCCATCCGCCCCCAGTCGGTGCGTCCGCGCAGGTACTTCCAGATCCCCCGCAGGCGCCAGACTACGGTGAGCTGCCGGTAGCCGAACGACTCCAGGAAGAGGTACAAGAGCAGTCGGAGCCGGTCGCTGACGTGGGTGTAGCGATTGAAGCTCCACTCCTCGAGCAGGAGGGAGTACGTGCTGAGCACGGCGCCGATGCCGTAGGCCAGCAGGAAGAAGAGCGCGGCGAACGAGACATTGAGGAGGCCCACAGCGGTGCCGAGCACCAACCCGAGCCACCCGACCAGCTCGATCACGGGAGCCAGCAGCTCCACGAAGACAAAGTACGGATAGCACCACAGCCCCACGACGCCGTATCGCGGGTTGAGGAACATCTTCCGGTGGCGCCAGAGCACGTCGGAGAGGCCGCGGTGCCAGCGATCGCGCTGCCGTCCCAGCACGCGCAGCGATTCCGGGCACTCGGTCCAGGCCACAGCGTCGGGCACGAACATGATGCGGTGCTTGCGCCCCGCCTCGTAGGCCTGGCGGCGCAGCTTGAGGACGAGCTCCATGTCCTCGCCCACGGTGTCGTGGGTATAGCCGCCAGCCGCAAGCATGGCATCGCGGCGAAAGAGCCCGAAGGCGCCGGAGATGATCAGGTTGCCGCCGAGCCGGTTCCAGCCGAGGCGGCCGAAGATGAAGGCGCGGAAGTACTCCACCACCTGCACGCCGGCCACGAAGTTGCGCGGGGCCCGCGCGGCGGTCACCCGCCCGGCGGAGATGTTCGAACCGTTGGCAATGCGGATCGTTCCGCCAGCAGCAAGGACGTCGTGGTGGCTCAGGAAGGGACGGGCCAGCCGCTGCAGTGCATCGGCGTCGACGATGGTGTCGGCGTCGATCACGCACACGAGGTCGCCGGTCGCGAGGTTGAGCCCCACGTTGAGGGCGTCGGCCTTGCCGCCGTTCACCTTGTCCACAACCAGCAGGTTGGGATGCGAACGCGACCGGTAGAGCCCGCGCACCGGCTTGGTGTCGATGCGCCGCCAGACGATGGAGTGGATCGGGATCAGTTCGAAGCGCTGCGTGAGCACCGCGAGCGTGCGATCGGGCGAGCCATCGTTGATCACCACCAGCTCGAGATTGGCGTAGTGCAACGCCAGCAGCGCCGTCACGCTCTCGGCGATGGTCGCCTCCTCGTTGTACGCGGGGGCAAGGATGCTGATGGCCGGGGTGACCGCCGAGCCCAGGATGCGCGCTCGACTCTCGCCGCGGATTCGCAGGATGTGGATCACCAGCTCCCACGTGGAGCACGCCACCAGGGTGAGGTAGGCAGCGTTGATGGCCACGAAGTAGAGCAGGATCGAGAGATCGAGTGCCGCCAGGATGGGGGCCAGCGCCGATGCGAAGGACGTCATCATGCCGTCGCCCGCTGGTACACGGCCTCGGGGAGGTCGAGGACCTGCCGCGCCATGTCGGCGGCAAACGGGTTTTCCGCCTGCAACGCGCGACGCAACGTGAGCAGGCCGACCCCGCCCATGCGCCGTAGCGCCAGCGCGCTCTCGCGCCTCACGGGCCAGCTGGTATCACCCAGCAGGCGCAGGAGCGCCGAGCTCGCCATCCAGGCACCCAGGTCGCCCAGGGCGCGGGCGGCCGCAGCGCGCACCGGATACGCGTGATCGTCGAGCTGTGTCACGAGCGTCTCCACCGCCCGATCGCCACCGAGCATACCGAGCACCGCGGCCGCGCGTGCGCGCACCTCGTCGCTAGGGTGGCGCGCCAGGTCGAGCGCGGGATCGAGCAGCTCGGGAAGGGCGAGCCCGCGGGCCACGGCCAGGGCATCGGGGAGCCCGGGACGATCGGGGTCGGAGAGAAAGCGCTGCAGCGCCCGCGCGGCGGGACGCCCCAGCCGCAACAGCGAGTCCTGCACGGTGAATCGGCAGAGTCGTTCCGGGTCGGCAAGCCGCGACACGAGTTCGTCGATCACCGCCTCGTCCACGCGTCCGGCGGCCCACACAAAGGCCTGGGCACGGACCACCGCGCTCCGGTCGCGCAGGAGTGGGCGCATCGCCGCACAGTCGTGGTCGAGCGCCGTCAGCACCCGCGCCCCCGCCAGCCGGCTCCACCACCACGGGCTGGCGCACAGCGCCTCGGCGCGCCGGGCCACCCCGGCCCTCACACCAAGGCTCGTCAGGCGCTCGCGCCCGCTCCCGGTGAGCGACGCCCCGAACTCGTGGATCAGCTCCTGCTGCACCGTCCACGGGAGTCGCGCGAAGGTGGCGACATCCTGCGGGGAATCGCTTGACCGGGCAATGGCGCGGGCCAGCACTTCACGACCGACCGCGCTCTGGGCTTCGTGTCGCTCCCTGCGCCAGCGCGCCAACGACGCGCTCAGGGCGAGCGCGAGCATGAGCACGAGGATGAGCGTGAACTCGAGATAGACCAGGTAGTACGAGACGAGATAGAGGAGCGACTCCTTCATGCGCGCAACGCCCGGCGGATCCGCTCGGTGAGCACCGCCACGCTGAACGGCTTGGCGACGTAGTCGAAGGCCCCCAGCTCGAAGGCCTGCACCGTCTCTGCTTCGGTCGTGCGCGAGCTCAGCACGATCACGCGTGTGTGGCGCAGCACGTCCTGCTCCGACAAGCTGCGCAATAGCGCGAGCCCGTCGAGCTCGGGGAGGTTCACCTCGAGGAGGATGAGGCGCGCGCGAATCTCCGGCTTCTCCCCGAGCAGGGCCGACGCCGCCTCCTGGCCGCTGCGCAGCCACCGCACCTGGTACTGCCGGCTCTCCAGCGCGTGCACCAGGAGCGTGGCCACCGCCGCGTCGTCCTCCACGAGGAGGACATCGACCCGTCCGGTGGCGCCGCTGTGCGGAGCGCTCGCCACCCCCAGCGCCTCCTCGCTCCCCGCCCCCCCCGCCACCATTAACGCCGCGTCGGCGGCATCGTGCAGCTCGCGGACGTCGGCGCCGTCCTCGGGAAATGCGGCGATGCCGGCGCTGCAGGTGAAGGAGAACGGCTCGCCCAGCGGCGCCCGGAATCGCCGTGCGCGCATCGCCGCCATCACTTCGCGGACCCGCACCGCGGCATTGGTGGTGTTGGCGTCGAAGAGCCCGACGACGAACTCGTTAGGCCCCCACTGCGACACCACGTCCTCCGCACGGAAGGAGTGCTGCAGCAGCTGGCTGAAGGCGAGCACCGTCGCGTCCACCGCCCCCTGCCCCACGCGCTGCACGGTCTCGGCGTAGCGATCCAGGCGGAGTGTCGCCAGCGTGACCTCGTGCCGGTGCCGCCGCGCGAGTTGGATGAAGCGGTCGATGTCGCGCTCGGCCTTCTGCCTCGCGGGGAGCCCGGTGAGTCCGTCGGACTCGCCCTCGCGACGGAGCAGCCGTGCGCGATGCAGCCGGTTCTCCACGCGCGCAATGAGTTCCTCGCGCTGCAACGGCTTGCGGACGGTATCGTCGCCGCCGGCGCGGTAGGCTCCCTTCACGAGGCTCGCCTCGTCGGCCGACGCCATGAAGACCACCGGGAGTTCGCGCCAGCGCGGGTCGGCGCGCAGCGCCCGGCAGAGATCGAGCCCCGTGACCCCGGTCATCCCTGCGCCAAGGATCGCGAGATCGGGGGTCACGGTCTCCAGCGTCTCCCAGAAGCCGAGGGGGTCGCCCAGGGCGTGCACGCGATGCCCCGCCTGCTCGAGGATCAGCGTGGCCGACTGCAGCGAGTAGGGGTCGCTGTCCACCACCAGGAGCGAGGCCGTCGCCAGTTCGCGGCTCGCCAGCGCCGACAGGGCGCGCTCGAGGACCGCCGAGGGAGGGAGCCCGGCCATCAGCGGCCCGACGGCGCCGCACCGGGCGATGGCGAGCCGGATCGCCATCCCGTCGTTCGGCGAGGTCACCAGCACCGGGCCCGTCGCCCGGCCGGCGAGCGCGCCAAGAAGCGCGATCACATGGTCGGTCGGGGTGTCGCCTCCCTCGATCACGATCGCGTCGGGGGCCTCGTCGAAGACCGCCATCTCCCCGCGTGCCAGGGGGCGCACGATCACCTCGAGCCCCGCCGTGACCCCTTCGGTGACGAACTGGTCGCCACGCACATCGTCGGTGAGGAGCAGGAGGCGCCGCGGGCTCTCCCCCTCGGTCGCGGCGACGGCGGAGACGTTGGGGCGCTCCAGCTCCCGCCGCAGCGCCAGCACCTGGTCGGCGAGCCGCGCCGCCAACTGCCGCCCGAGCGTGTAGCGCGCCGAGAACGACTGCTCCAGCGCGCGCGCCAGTCGCGAGCCGGCGCGCAGGCCGAAGGTGCTGACCGTCCCGGCGAGCGAGTGCGCCTCCGACTCGGCGAGCTCGCGGAGTTCCTCGTTTAGCTCTCCGTCCATGAGCGCCAGCACCGCGCGCTCGAGGACGTCGACGCGCTGCAGGTGCCGCTGGCGGAGTCGCGTCCAGACCTCCGCAGCGTGCTGGCCGCGCATGGCGGCGTCGAGCGGGGCCGAGGTGCTCACGCCGGCACCGCGGCCAGCGAGAGTGAACGCTCACGATGACGGACGCGCGCAACCCCCCGACATGCACGCCGGAGTTTGTGGAAGTGCTTCCGGTTCGACAGGGTGCGTCCGTTCGCTGGCGGCATCCGTCTCCACGCCGGTGGCGGTCGCGCGCGCGCGATAAGGCGTCACCGGAAAGAGTCCTCGAGCGCCGGACCTTCCGACTGGCGGACGAATGTGCCGATCGCCGGTCGAATGTCCCCAATACGCTCAGCTACAAGGACTTAGGACGGGCTTCGTTCGTAACGCTTCGCACAGAAGGGGCGGCAGAAATTGCCGCATGACGACGCGGTGCAGCTGCGCACCGGGGTCGGCGTGTGGCCGGCCCATTCGGAGCGAGGTGACGCTGGTCGCGTCTGCCGCTGCCGGCTCAGCGACGGGCGAGGATGATCGTGTGGTACGAGCCCGAGGTGCGGTGCGTCCGGCTTCGCTGCGTGGACACCGTCAGCCCCTCGCGTCGCAGCGCCTTCACGAAGCGCGCATCATCGCTGGCCGACCAGTAGGCGATCACCCCGCCGGGGCGAAGCTTTGACATCGTCGCGCGGATCCCCTGGTCGCCGTACAACGTCGCGTTCCCGGACGTCGTGAACGCCTCGGCGCCGTTGTCCACGTCGAGCATGATCGCGTCGTATGACTCCGCCCCCTCGCGGATCACGTCGAGGACGTCGGCATGGCGCAAGGAGACGCGCGGGTGGCGGAGGGCGTCGCCGCCCAGCGCGTAGTCGGGGTGGAGGTTCCAGTCGATGACCGCCTGCACGATCTCGGCGACGACGACGTGCGCGCCTTCGGGGAGGAGCTGCAACGCGGCGCGCAGCGTGAAGCCGAAGCCGAGCCCGCCGACGAGCGCGCGTGGCGCCTCGCGGTCGAGGATCGGACGGCAGGCCAGCTCGGCCAGCTCCACTTCCGAGTGCGAGCGGCGCGTCGACATCAGTTCCTTCCCGTCGGCGTGCAGCATGTACGCCCCATCGTGCCGGAGGAGCGTGAGACGCGTGCCGTCGGGGACGGTCACCTCGGCGAGTCGTTCGGTCGGTTTCATGCGACCAGAAAGCTACTGGTGACGGTGACCGGGGCACAGCGTGACCGAACGCGCGCGGGGGGATACCCCGATCCCGTCGGGCTACCGCGTGTCGCTGCCGATCTCGCGCACGAGCGCGCTCGACGCCTCGCCCCCGCGTGCGCGCCTGCCGCGAAGGGCATCCTGATAGTTCAAGGCGATGTCGATCCGCATCGGCTCCTCGTTTGGGCCGCTCGACCGCGCGCCCGGCGAATCAGGCCCGGGGACCGTCAGGACGCCTGCGCCGGCAGTGCGAGCGCCGACACGAAGTCCTCCGGCTCGTCCAGATGCAACGCCAGTCGACGCACGTTGCGCGAGATCCCGCCCGGGAGGCGCACGCGCGTGGGCGAGGCGAGCGTGATGAGGACGTTCGGCTCGGCGGGCTTGGTGAGGTTCAGGTAGTCCGCCGCCGCCGGCGTCCCCGACTCCGGGATGTCCTTCCACCCGGGGCGCACGA
This sequence comes from Gemmatimonadota bacterium, assembly GCA_027346425.1. Lineage (GTDB taxonomy): Bacteria > Gemmatimonadota > Gemmatimonadetes > Gemmatimonadales > Gemmatimonadaceae > SCN-70-22. The sequence continues at coordinate 10,027 of DAIESF010000054.1, forward strand.
CCGACTCGACGGCACCTCGCACGATGGTGACGTTGAAACGGCGCCCGATGACACAGCGGAGCGCATCAGCGTCCACCGTCACCACGCCGCGCCCCATGGCCACGTAGTCGGCCACGAGCCAGGCCAGCGTGCCCACACTGGCGAGCGTGAGCCCCCATGCAATGAACGGATGCCGGACGTGCAGCCAGAGATGCAGAGCTACCGTCTCGACCACGAGCGCGAGGCCAATCCCGGCGAGAAGGCTCCCCGAGCGTGCGGAGGAGTACGAAAAGGCACGCATCATGAGCGCGAATGGTTCATGGCAGGACGCCTAACGTCGGTCACCGCGTCTCCCTCGCCTCTTCCGTTGCCTTGCGTCGCGCGGCGTCGATCAGCTCCAACGCCCGTCCCGACATGGCGAGCGCAAGCTGCTCCTCCCCCATGAACACGCTGCGGGCCCCTCCCTTTCGCAGCAGCTGCGCTTCCTCGTCGCTGTGCACGCGCACGAGTGTCTCGAGGTCGGGCTTGAGCGTGAGCGCGGTCTCGAGAATCCGCCGCGCCCGCACGGCGTCGGGGATGGCGATGACCAGCAGCTGTGCACGCGCCACATGCGCCTGGATGATCACCATCGGCTCCGACGCGTCGCCGGCCACCGCCGGGATCCCACGCTCGCGCAGGCGCTCGACGATCTGGCGGTTCTCCTCAGCGACCACGATCGGGATGCGTCGCTTGAGCAACGCCTTCCCTATACGCTCCCCTACACGTCCGTAGCCGACGATGAGGACGTGCCCGGTGAGGTGCGCCTCGTGGACCGTGGTCGGGATCTCGGCCAGTGGATCGTCAGGGCGCTCCATGGCACGTGCCAGCGTGGAGTTGGCCCTGATCCACGCCTGCACCGGCTCGATGGCGCTGAAGATGAGCGGGTTGAGGGCGATCGAGATCAGCGCGCCGGCGAGGATCAGGTTCTGCCCTTCGGCGGAGAGGAGGCCGAGCGATGCCCCCAGACCGGCGAGGATGAACGAGAACTCGCCGATCTGCGCCAGGCTCGCCGAGACGGTGAGCGCGGTGTTCAGGGGGTAGCGGAAGGCGAGGACGATGAGGAAGGCGGCGAGCGTCTTGCCAATGATGATGATCGCGACCACCACGAGGACGTGCAGCGGTTCGCGCAGCAGCATCGACGGATCGAAGAGCATCCCGACCGAGACGAAGAACAGGACCGAGAATGCGTCGCGCAGCGGGAGCGACTCGGCGGCCGCGCGGTGGCTGAGCGACGATTCGCGCAGCACCATCCCCGCGAAAAAGGCGCCGAGGGCGAACGAGACGCCGAAGATTGCCGCCGCGGCGAAGGCGATGCTGATCGCGGCGGCGATTACGCACAGCGTGAAGAGTTCACGCGACCCGGTGCGCGCCACCTGCCAGAGGAGCCACGGAAACAGGCGCTTCCCGACGACCACCATGAGGGCGACGAAGGCCGCCACCTTGCCGAGCGTGATGGCGAGGGAGGCGGCGATTCCCTGGGTCGGCGCAGCCGCGAGCGCATTCCCCCCGAGCCAGGTGGAGAGCGCCGGCAGGAGGACGAGGACGAGGACCATCGCCAGGTCCTCGACGACGAGCCACCCGATGGCAATGCGCCCATTGTGCGACTCGAGGACCCCATGGGCTTCCAGGGCGCGGAGCAGCACCACCGTGCTGGCGACGGAGAGTGCAAGGCCGAAGACGATCCCCTGTCCGAAGGGCCATCCCCACAGGGCGGCCACCCCCCACCCCATGAGCGTGGCCACCGCGATCTGCACGATGGCCCCGGGGAGGGCGATCCGCCGCACGGACATGAGATCGCCTAACGAGAAATGCAGCCCGACGCCGAACATCAGGAGCATGACGCCGATTTCCGCCAGTTGCTGCGCCAGCGCCAGGTCGGCGTCGAAACCCGGAGTCGCCGGGCCGATGAGGATCCCGGCCACCAGGTAGCCGACGAGGGCGGGGAGCCCGAGGCGCACGGCCACGAAGCCAAGGATGAGCACCAGCCCGAAGGCGGCAGCGATGGTGGAGATCAGCCCTACGCTGTGCGGCACCTGCTCCTGCTCCCGTTGACGGTCTCCGTCGAATGGCCTCGCGGCGCTGAGGATTCCCCAATGTACACCTCGCCACCCAGCCGCGACCCCGCGCTGGCGACAGGCTTTCCCTCCCCGCGCGTGAGCACACACCCGATGGCGCCCGCCCGTTCACGGGATGGAATTACCCTATCGCGGTATGGTCATATGAAAGTCCGTCTTCCCGGGAAACGTCTCATGCGCCCAATGATTCTTCGTGCTGTCTGCGCCTCGCTGGCGGCGGCACTTGTCACCATTCCGTCCGTCGCCCCTGCGCAGGGGGCGCAGCGCGTCTACGTCGCAGTCGCCGAACCGGTTCCGATGGCGGTCCCGGCGGCCGCCACCGCCATCGCCGATGCCCTAAAGGGCGGGGGGTGGACGGTGCTCGCCGATCACGCAGTCGGCGGCGACCGGAACTGCACCTACGGCGCCCATGTGGTCGTGGCCCAGCAGCCGGCCCACACGGCCGCCTTGCTGGCCGCGGGGACCACAGGCGCCTTCGCCGTCCCGGTGCGCATCAGCGTCTTCGAGGATGAGCGCGGCGTGCACGTGGCCATGGTCAACCCGCTCTCGATCGAACGGACGGTCATCGACAAGGCCGGGTTCGAGGCCTCGGGACGCGCCCTCATCAACGACGTCGCCGGGATCGTGGCCGGCGCCACGCGTGGGACGCGCGCCAATCGCCCGTTCGGCCAGTCGCGCGACCGCGGGCTCATCGGCAAGACGATGGGAGTGATGGCCGGCGGCCCGTTCGCCGAGCAGCTCAGGGTGGTCACCACCGCCCCCGCCGCCACCAACGCCGATGTGGCGCGCATCGCCGACGGCATCTGGGAACGGTTGCGGCAGCCGCCCAAGGGAGAGTGGCAGCTGAAGGGGATCTACCGCCTCGATCTTGCCGAGCACGGCGTCGTGATCCTCGGCGTCAGCGGCGCAGCGATGGAGACGCGGGCGTTCCGGATCGTTGGGGCGGGAGAAGACGATTCGCGCTCGGACTTCAAGTGCCCGGGACTCGCCTACGCCGCCGCCTTCCCGCTCGAGGTCATCATCCGGCGCGACGGCGCACAGGCCAAGGTCGAGATCATCGACGCCATGTTCCGGATGAAGATGTACTTCGAGGACGCCGGACGCATGAAGTTCGCGCGCAACATGGGGATGCCCGGCTCGATCGCGGGCGAGCTGAAGGCGATCATCGAGGGGCGCGCGCAGTAGCGCGTGCAACAGCGTTCGGTCGCGCGCCCCTCCACGCGGCTTACCGCGGCCACCCCTGCTGCGGCAACCCGCCGGTGATGCGCAGCGCATTGGCGAAGTAGACCTTCTTCAGCACCGAATCGGGGAGGTCGATCCCGTACAGCTTCCACTTGGCGTGGTAGTCGCGGTAGTAATCGAAGTAGTCATCCCGCGTCTCGAAGACTCGCCAGTAATACGGGTACTCCTCGGGCTGGAACGAGTCCTTGCCGAAGAGGATCCGGTCCTGGAAGCGCACGAAGAAGTCGTGCGCCGCCCGCGGCTGGCGCCCGATGTCGTAGAGCACGGCGCCGACCTCGGTGTACACGTTAGGCATCGCCTCCATCATCTTCGCCAGGCGCCCGAGGTCGTTGGCGTGCCATCCCATGTGGGCGATGACGAACGTCGTGTTGGGGTGGCGACGGAGGAGGTTGTCGCGCTCCGTCATCAACTCCTCGAAGCTCGGAAACTGATCGGCCGGGTACCGGCGCCCCGGGAAGAGCGCCAGCTCGAGCCACCGCTCGTTGTTGTAGTCGATCGGCTGCCAGAACTCCTGCGGGTCGGCGGTATGGATGAACACCGGGAGCTTGAGGCGAGCCGCCGCCTCCCACACCGGGTCGAGCTCGGGGTCGTCGATACGCAGTCGGGAGCCATCGCCCTTGCGCGTGGAGAGGCCGAGCCCCTTCCCGATCTCGCCGATCCCTACCGCGCCCGCCGCCACGTCGGCCTCCAGCTGCGCCACCGCCTTCGCACCCCACCCCGGTCCCACGTCGCGGAAGCTGATCCCGGCGAGGATCCGAACGCGATCCTTCATCTTCGGCGACCCCTGGACCAGCGCCACCTGCCGCTTGAGTGCATCGCCCGTGACGTTGTTGGCAGCGACGATCACGCGCACGTTCAGCGAGTCGAGCGCCTGTCCGAGCGATTCCAGCCCTTCAGCGGAGCTGAGCTGGGACGTGGGATGGCCATGGAAATCGATGGCCGGATATTTCGCCTTGGGAATCGTGTGCGCCGGCGCGACGAGCGTGGAGCGCGGCCGGTAATCGAGGATGCTCGGCGGGTCCAGCGTCGGCGCCTGACAGTTGCGCGGACGAACCTCGGTCATCCCCGGCGGACACGCCTCGCCCGCCTTGATGGTCGCCCCACGATTCCCCTGCCCCGGCCCGCGAGGCTGGGCGGTGGCGGCGGACGGCAGGGCGATGACGGCGATCAGTCCAGCAAGCGTGGCGTATTGGCGCATCGGGGCTCCGGACGGCATCAAGGTCGAAATCTGTACACCGGAACGACGGGAGGGTATCGCTGCGCGGCGCTCGGTCGCGGCGGGGCTCACACCCCCAGCTGGCGCAGTTCCTGCGCCCGCGACCGGCTCACGGCGAGGCGCGTTCCGCCCTTCATTTCCGCCATGAGCTCCCCTCGCCCTCCGCGCCGGAAGGCGACGACGAACGCCAGGTTCACGATGCACCCGCGATGGATCCGCACGAAGCGCGTGGAGTCCAAGCGCGATGCCAGCCGCGCCAGCGACAGGTGCAACAGGTGTCGTCGCCCGTCGACGTGGGCCGCCACGTAGTCGCCATCGGCCTCGAACCACGCGACTCGCTCGGTCGCGATGGGGACGAGCGCCCCGCCGGAGCGCACGAAGAGGCGCGAGATCGGCCCCTGCGCCATCGCCTCGCCGAGTCGCTCGAGCGCGGGATGCGCGACCGGTTCACCAATCGCGGCGCGCACGCGTTCCAGCGCCGCCGACAATCGAGTTGCCCCGAACGGCTTGAGCAAGTAGTCGAGCGCGCCGAGTTCGAAGGCGGCCACGGCGTGCTCGGCGAACGCGGTGGTAAAGACGACGTACGGGTGATGCGACATCGCGCGCAGGACATCGGTCCCGGAGAACCCCGGCATCTCCACGTCGAGGAAGACGAGTTCCGGACGCAGCCTGTCAATCGCCTCGACGGTCGCCGGACCGTTCGCCGTCTCGGCCACGACGCTGATCCAGCCGGACGGCGCCAGCATGCGCCGGAGCCCGCTCCGCGCCACCGGTTCGTCATCGGCGATGAGCGTGGTGACGTTCATTCGTCGTCCCCGCGCCGCAGGGGAATGATGAGAGTCGCCTCGCACCCGCCTGCTTCGCCGAAGGCGAGATCGAGGCGCGCGGCGGCGCCATAGAGGGCGGCCAGCCGCTCGCGGAGCCGCGCCAATCCGGTCGCCCCGGCATTTCGAGTAGACACGCTCCCCGCGCCGGTGTCCCGCACGACCAGCCGTAGTGTGCCCCCGACCGCGCGCGCCGCGATGTCGATCGTCGTCGGTTCCACGCGCGGCGCGGCGCCGTGTCGCACCGCGTTCTCGACCAGCGTCTGCAACGCGTACGAGGGAACTGTCACCTCCGCCAAGTCCGGGGGAATGGACGCCCGGATCTCGAGTCGGTCACCGAATCGAATGCGTTCCAGCTCGAGATAGCGCGACACGAAGGCCCACTCGTCGCGCAGCCGCACGAGGTCTCGGTCCTCCTCCACCGTGGCCCGCAACAGCCCCGCCAGCTGCTCGGCGGCATCCTGGGCCCGCGCGGGTTCGGTGGGAATGAGCTGCACCACCGTGTGCAGGGCATTGAAGAGGAAGTGCGGGTGCAACTGCGCGCGGAGCGCCGCCAGTTGCGTGCGCGTCACGATCGCTTCGGCGCGGGCAGCGCGCGCCGTGGCCTCGATGGCATATGAGATCCCGGCCACCATGGCGTAGAGCCAGATCCCCAGCACCAGGAAGGGGAAGATCCCCGGGCCGGAGACGAGCGTGAGCCGGCTCCGAATGGCGCTATCGACCAGGCTCGACGCCGCGATCCACAGGATGGCATACGACGGCGCCGCCGCCAGATGCAACAACGCGAAGCGCAGGCGGAACGGATGCGGCCATGGGACGCGACGCGCGAGGCGGTGCACGCCGACGCCGAGGAGTGCGGCGGGGACGATGGAGCGCAGGGCGATGATCCCGGCGCGCATCGGCGACATGGGGCCGTGCTGGGCCACGATGAGCGCCGAGTAGATCGCCCACACGGGGATCCACCCAAACAGGACCTGCACCCAGACCCAGACGCGCGGCATCTCCTAGCTTGCCCCCGCGTGTCCATGAAGGGCAAGGAGGAGGCGTGACCGCTCCGCCGGCCGCGCTCACCTCATCGTGGCGCCGCGTCGCTCACGCGCTTGGCCTCGATCACCAGCACCGCCTCCTCCCAGGTCTTCCCACCATCGGTGGAACGATCCTGCTGGAAGCGGAAGCTGCGCGCGTCGATGCGGGTGATGCGCGTGCGGGTCATGTAGGCGTCGCCATCGCCGTCGACGCCTGACCCGCTGCTGATCATCTCACGTCCGCTCCACCGCGCCGTCGCCTGCGAGACCTTCTGCCGATAGGCGTCGACGGTGACCACCTGCCATTGCTGGGCGGCCGGGTCGTACACGCGCATCGATTGCGTGAACGACCGCGGATTCCCCGACTCGTCGACGATCCGCATCTCGTCTTCGATCCCCCACCCCTCGAGGGCTCGCCACGCCTTCCACGACCCGCGCAGCTTGGGGACGCCGTGAATGCGCGCGGCCAGCCCGCTCACCTTGGGCGTCACCGTCAGCTCCCACTGTCCGATGAGAAAGTCGTACTGCGAGGCCTCACGCGGCGCGCGCGCAGCGCGTGGCGCAGACGCCGCCGAGGGCGTGCCGCTCCCGTGCTGCGCCTTCAGCGCGAGCGGCATGGCGATGCAACAAGCACCCAGTGCGAACAGTGACGCCCTCATGAGATGGTCTCCGGCAGGAAGGTGGCGCGCAGTGGTTGTGTGAAGGTGCGACCCCACGCGACGCCCTGCGAGGCACGTTTCGCCCAACGGCACGCCGAGACCGTCGAACGGCGCCGTGAGGCATCGCCCTCCCGCGAGATCCCGCCTATGCTCTGCGTCGACCAGCGGTTGCAGGCACTCCATCCCCGATCGACCATGTCGCACGCCACCGTCGCACCGATCGTCAGGCTGCGTGCCGTCTCGAAGCGGTATCCGACCCCGGCCGGCGACTTCACCGCACTCAGCGATGCGTCGCTGAACGTCGCGCGCGGCGAATTCGTCGCACTCGTCGGCGCATCGGGGAGCGGGAAGTCCACGCTCCTCAACCTCGTCTCGGGGATCGACCGGGTGACGAGTGGCGACGTCGTCGTCGACGACACCCCCGTGCATACGCTGAAGGAGCGCGAGCTGGCACGATGGCGCGGGCGCACCGTGGGGATCGTCTTCCAGTTCTTCCAGCTCCTCCCCACGCTGACCGCCGTCGAGAACGTGATGCTCCCGATGGACTTCTGCGACCGGTGGCCGGGACACGAACGGCGCCCCCGCGCCGAAGCGCTGCTGGAGCGACTCGGCGTCCTCGACCAGCGCGACAAACTCCCCTTCACGCTCTCGGGAGGGCAGCAGCAACGCGTGGCCATCGCCCGCGCCCTGGCCAACGCCCCCGCGGTCATCCTCGCCGATGAGCCGACAGGGAACCTCGACTCGCGGAACGCCACGGCGATCCTCGATCTCTTCGCCGCCGTTGCTGCTGACGGGCAGGCCGTGATGATGGCGACGCACGACGCCGGGGTGCGTCGCGTCGCCTCGCACGTCGTGCACATCGCCGACGGGCGTCTCGACTCCGCCGACGCCGCCGCCAACGATGCGCCGCATGCCGCCCATGATTGACACCCGTTGGCGCAAGGTGGGGCGTGACCTCTGGCTCCATCGCACGCGGAGCGCGACGGTCGTGCTGGCCGTCCTCGTCGGACTGGTGTCTGCGGGGGCGGTACTCGACACCTGGGCGCTCCTCCGCCGAGTGACGCGCGACGGATACCTGGCCACCAACCCCGCCTCGGCGACTTTGCATCTGGCGGACGGCGATTCGGTCGACGCTGTCCTCATCGCGGCGGTGCGCGCCCACCCCGACGTGCGCGACGCGCAGGCACGTCGCACCGTCGTGGCCAGCGCCCTCGTGGCCGGAAGCTGGCGCACCGCGCTCCTCTTCACCGCTCCCGCGCTCGACGCCCAGCGGATCGGGGCGCTCGCGCGCGAGGACGGGGCGTGGCCCCCCGCCGCCGGCGACTTCACGATCGAGAAGTCGTCGCAGGACTTCGCCGGGATCGCGATCGGCGATTCCGTGGCCCTCCGCGTCGGCGACGGCGCCCCCCTGCGCCTGGCCGTTACCGGCGTGGCCCGCGACGCGGGACTCGCTCCCGGCTGGATGGAGCACGTCGTGTATGGCTTCGTCGCCCCCGCTACCCTCTCCCGGCTCGGCGTCGGCACCGGAATGAACCAGCTCCAGGTCGTGGTGCGCGACGCGGCGATGGATCGGGCAACGGTGCGCCGCATCGCGATCGCGCTGCGCGAGGTTGCCGAGCGCACGGGGCACACCGTGCGCGAGATCGACGTGCCCGAGCCGGGCGAGCATATCCACGCCGCGCAGATGAACTCGCTCCTCCTCGTGATGGGGGCGTTCGGCCTTCTCGCGCTCATCCTGAGCGGCTTCCTGGTCGTCAACCTGGTCACCGCCTTGCTCGTCGGGCAGCTCCGCGAGATCGGGGTGATGAAGGCGATCGGCGCGCGCCCGCCTCAACTCGCCGCGATGTATCTCGTCCTCGCCGTCATCCTCGGGCTGGTGGCGTCGGCGGTGGCGATCCCCACCGCCGCGCTCATCGGTCGCGCCTACGGTCGCTTCTCGGCCGAGCTGCTCAACTTCGCCATCGAGGGGTACGCCATTCCGCGATCGGCGATGGCGGTGCAGCTGGCGGCCGGCATCCTGTTGCCGCTCGCGGCCGCCGTCATCCCCGTCGCCCGCGGGAGCCGCATCCCGGTGGCCGCGGCGCTGCGCGACGTGGGGGTCGGTGACGGCGGCATCACGCCGCCGTGGATCGATCGCGTGCGCGGCACGCGGCGTCCGCTCCTGCTCTCGCTGCGCAACGCATTTCGCCGCCGGCAGCGCATGGCGCTCACCCTTCTCCCGCTCGCGCTAGGCGGGGCGACCTTTCTCGGGGCGCTCGACTTGCGACAGTCGATCCGCGACTCGGTGGGCCATCTCTATGGCGAGGTGATGCGCTTCGACATGTCGGTGCGCCTCGACACGCCGCAGCCGGCCGCGCGCGCCGAGTCGGTGGCGCGCGGCATCGGCGGAGTCGAGGCGGCGGAGGGGTGGAGCGGGGCGCGCGCCGTCCTCGCGTCGCGCGACGAGCTTGGCGGCACCTTCGTCGTCACCGCACTACCGGCGCAATCGGCACTCGTCCGATTCGACGTGAAGGCGGGACGCTGGCTCGCCGGCGACGATATCGGGGCGATGGTTGTCAACGAGCGCCTCCTGGCCGAGCAGCCGACGCTGGCGGTGGGGAGCGAGGTGTCGCCGCACATCAATGGTCGCGCCACCCGATGGCGCATCGTCGGCGTCGTGGAGTCGGGGCCTGCCCCGGCGGCCTACGCCACGCGACAGGGGCTCGCCGCCGTCACGGGCGACGACCGCATTACGTCGGTCATGGTACGCGCGGCCACGCGTGAGCCCGGCGCGCAGTCGGAACTGGTCGTCCGGCTGCGAGAGGTGCTCGAAGCGTCAGCGCTCCCCGTGGCGTCGAGCCAGCTGATGGTGGCCAACCGGCGCGTCGTCGAGGATCACCTGTTGATGGTGGCGTCGTTCCTCCTCGTGATGGCGCAGCTGACGGTAGTCGTCGGGGGACTCGCCCTCGCGTCGACGATGAGCCTGGCCGTCCTCGAGCGCACGCGAGAGATCGGCGTGCTGCGTGCCATCGGCGCCGCGCCTGGGGCGATCATGCGCATGGTGCAGGTCGAGGGGTTGGTGATCGCCCTGCTCAGCTGGCTGATCGCGATCCCGCTGTCGATCCCCGTGAGCCTCGCCCTCGGGCGCGCGTTCGGCGACATCATGTTCCCGGTCCCACCCTCGCCCGCGCCTAACGGGGGCGCTGTCGTCACCTGGCTGGCGCTCGTGGTGGTCGTGTCGTTCGCGGCGTGCGCCTGGCCCGCGCGACGGGCGACGCGCATCCCCGCTGCCGCGGCGTTGGCGTACGAGTAGGCGATCGCTCGGCGGCCAGCCCAGTGCGGGGGTTCCGGTCGGCCAGGTCTCGCCGCCCGCGGAGTGGACGCTGCACTCACGCCATGCAATCGATCCAATCTTCGAGAAAGCGCCGAAGCGCATCCGCTTTCGCGTTCCCGTCACTCACGCTGGTGAACTTCACCACGCAGCGATCCGCCGCG
>DAIESF010000065.1 GCA_027346425.1 Gemmatimonadota bacterium
ACTTCCCGCGTGAGCGCTGGGAGCTGATCGTGGTGGATGACGCCAGCAGCGATGACACGGCGACGGTCGCCGCCCGCTACGCCGACACGGTCGTCAGGCTCCCCGGCCAGCCTCACGGCCCCGCGTACGCGCGGAACCGCGGGTTCGAGGTGTCGCGTGGCGACGTGGTGATGTTCTTCGATGCGGACGTCGTCGTCCACCCCGACACGATGCGGCGCTTCGCCGAGGTGATGGAGGCAGCGGGCGAGGTCGGGGCGGTGTTCGGCTCCTACGACACGAATCCGCCTGCCGAGGGCTTCATGTCGCAGTACCGCAACCTGCTCCATCACTACGTGCACCAGTGCAACGCGGGTGAGGTGGAGACCTTCTGGGCAGGGGCTGGTGCGGTGCGACGTCAGGTGTTCGACGACGCGGGAATGTACGACGAATGGCACTTTGCACGCCCGCAGATCGAGGACATCGAGCTCGGGGCGCGCGTCCGGGGACTGGGACAGAAGATTCGTCTGTGTCCGGACATCCAGGTCACGCACCTCAAGCGGTGGACCTTTGCCAACGTCGTGCGCACCGACCTTCGCGACCGTGGCATTCCGTGGGCTCGACTCCTCGCGCATCGGAAAGCCGTCCTCAGCACCGCCACGCTCAACCTGAAGTGGATCGAGAAGTTCAATACGATCCTCGTCTGGAGCGCGGTGCTCCTCTTGTTCGCGGCGGCCTGGTTCCATTCGTGGACCATGGTTGCCGTGGCCTTGCTCTGCACGCTGTTCGTGGTCGGCGCCAACGGCAGGATGCTGCGGTTCTTTTTCCGGGTGCGGGGGCTGCTGTTTGCGTTGGGCGTGATTCCCGTGCACCTGATGTACTATTTTCTGAACGGCATTTCGTTCGCGACCGGCTTGCTCCTGCAGCAGACCATCGGCGCGCCGTTGCCGAATCCGACGACAGAGGCCTACTCTGAGATCGGTGTGCAGCGCTGGCCCCCCATTCCTTCGAGGCACCGCCGGAGCACGTGGACCGCCGACCAAGAGTAGTCGTCAAGAGCGGAGGAGAAGGCATGGTACCCAACGAGGGGGCACAACAAGCGTCGGCGGGTGAGGGGCGCAGCGCACGGATCAGCGACGAAGCAGAGCTGATCCCGACGCTCGAGATGGCCTTTGCCCCGCTGCACAAGGCGGCGTTCGGTGTCGCGACCGGTGTCGCCGGAGCGATACTGATGGCGGCGCTCACGATCGCCACCCTCCTCAGCGCGCGCGCCGGGGCCTTTCCGCTCGGGTTGCTCGGCCAGTACTTCACCGGTTATTCGGTGACCTGGGGCGGGGTGCTCGTTGGCGCACTGTGGGGGTTCGCCGTCGCCTTCGTCGGCGGATGGTTCATCGCGTTCTGCCGAAACCTGGCCCTGGCACTTGTCGCCTTCACGTATCGCACGCGCGCCGAGCTGGACCAGACGCGCGAGTTTCTCGACCATATCTGAGCTCGCTCCCCTTCGCACCTCATGACCATGACGCCGACTCGCGAACCCAACCTGCCGAGTACGCTGCTGTCGCTCAATGCGCGCGCCTGGGGGATTGCCTTCGGTCTCGTGCTGGGCGGCGGGCTGTTCCTGGCCACGATCTTCCTCGTGATCAAGGGCGGCCCTACACCGGGGCAGCATCTGCAGCTCCTGGGCGCGTTCTTCCCTGGTTACCGGGTGTCCCTGCTCGGAAGCCTCGTGGGGTTCGTCTACGCCTTCGTGCTCGGCTATGCGCTCGGGCGAGTGATCGGCGAGGTGTACAACCGCCTCGCCTTGCGCTGAGCGCGCGCGCACCCTGGCGACCGGCCCACCCGTTCCCCGCTCGCCGGCCGCTGCCCATCCCATCGTCCTCCCGCAATGAATGCACTACGTGTCGCCGTCGCCGGCCTTGGCAATGCGGCGGTGAATTTGCACCTGCCGGCTCTCGCGGCCATCCCCCACGCGCAACTCGTCGGCGGGTGTGACCCCAGCGAGGCAACGCGGCTCGACGCCGGGAAGCGGTTCTCCTTCCCGGTCTTCGCCACCCTCGGCGAGGTGCTCAGCTCCACCCGCCCCGACGTGGTTATCGTCTGCGCCCCCCCCAAGGCCCACAAGGCGATCTGCCTGGAGGCCCTTGCTGCGGGGACGCACGTGATCTGCGAGAAGCCGCTCGCCACGAGCGTGGCCGAGGCCGAGGAGATTCTCTCCACCGCCACTCGCGCGGGGCGTCGTCTCGCGCTCAACCACGAGTTTCGCGAGATGCCGGCGTTCCGGGCGCTCCTCGACTCCGTGCGCGCCGACCCGGGCGGCGCCGTCTTCGCGCAGGCATGGCAGAACATGGACCTCCCGCCGTGGGCGGAGCCCGGTTGGCGCGGGACGCTGCTCAACGGCGTCCTGTACGAGGCCGGGATCCACCTCGTCGATTTCGTGGTCGCCGCCTTCGGGGAAACGCCGCGTGCCGTCACGGCGGTGATGTCCTCGTGCGGAACGCGTGACGAGCAGACCGACGCCGTGGCGCTGGTCACCCTCGAGTTCTCGCGTGGGCGCCTCGCCCAGGTGACCCAGAACCGGCTGTGCAAGGGTGAGACGCAATACTTCGAGGTCCGCGTGGACACCGGCACCGCCTCGCACCGCGTGTCATACGGCGGGAGGGCCCGCGTCTCGTTAGGGCTCCTGCGCAGCCGGAAACCGCACCTGCGCCTGGAGATGGGAGGGGCCGGGATGGCCTGGCGCGAGACCGGGCATGACCGGGCAGCGATCGCCCCCAATCCCGGCAATGCGCCCATGATCGCCACCCGCAACCTCCTTGACCGAACGCTGCGCGCGTTCATCGACGGCACGCCGGCCCCGGCGTCCGGCGAGGCCGGGCGCGATACGCTCAAGGTGCTTGCCGCCGCCTACCTCTCGGCCGCCGAGGGGCGGCGCGTCTCCCTCGACGATCCTGCGGTCGTGGCCTACACGTTCGAAGCGTAAGGCGGCTGGCGCGGGGTCGGAAACCGACGCCCGCCATGCCGCACGTGACGACGGCGCGCCCAAGGAAAGGCGCGCCGTCGTTGCATCTGCCGGATACGTGCGGTGCTACCAGCCGCGGAACTTGAGGAGCACCGCCGGAATCGTGCGCAGCATGATCCGCACATCGAGCCACATCGATTGCGTCACGATGTATTGCATGTCCCACCGCACCTTGGCGCGCACGTCGTCGAGGCAGGCGTCGTAGTGCTGGTTGATCTGCGCGAGCCCGGTGAGCCCGGGACGGACCCGGTGCCGGTACTTGTACTCGGCGATGTCCTCGCGCAGGCGCGCCACGATGCTGGGACGCTCGGGGCGGGGGCCGACGATGTTCATGTCACCGCGGATGATGTTCCAGAGTTGCGGGAGCTCATCGAGCCGGAACTTGCGCATGAATCGCCCGAGTCCCGTCACGCGGGGGTCGTTCTCCTGCGCCCACACGGCGCCCGAGAACCGCTCGGCGTCCACCCGCATCGTCCGGCACTTGAAGATCGTGAACACCTGGCCACCAAGGTCCTCGTGGCGCCGCTCCCGCAGCGCGAGTGTCTCGCGCCAGCGCCGGTCGAGTCCAACGCGCGTCTGCGCGTAGATCACCGGGCCACGCGACGTGAGCCGGATCGCGATGGCGATGAGGAGGAGGACGGGGGAGAGCAGGAGGAGACTCGCACCGGCGATCGCGATGTTGACGGCGCGATTCAGCGCCTCGTGTCGCTCACGCGGAAAGATGTCGTCCACGACCATTCGCTCGTCAGTGCGCGAGGCATCTACCGAGCGCGGACGCTCGATGCCACGCCCGGCATCGCCCCCCTCCAGGCGGCGTGTGCGCCGCGTGGCAGGGGTGGGAATGCGGGCGGGGTAGTCTCCGGCGAACTGCGACACAGTGGACTCCGTCATCGGACCCTGTAAGACGAAACGTTCTGCACGGACGGTGGTGAGCCAGACGCTCGGGCGCGACTAGAATACGCGCCCATTCTTGTTCGAGAGGATTCGGACCAGGAAGATGAGCGGCGTGACGACACTGAGAACCTTGACCCACGTCTGCACTCCACTCGTGGCCGTCGCGGCCGGGACGTAGATCTCGTCGCCATCCCGGAGTGAGAGGTCGCCCACTGTTCGCGCCAGGCGGATGGCCTCCTGGAATGACTTCTTGTCGATCAGGACCTTCCCGCTTCGCTTGACCTCGGCATCGGACAGCTTGGCACCGGGGCCCAGTCCTCCAGCCGACATCAGGACGTCGGTAATGGCCTGGTCCACAGGGAAAGTCAGGAAGCCGTTGCGGGCCACCCCACCGGTGAGCGTCAGGCGCACCATCCCGGTGGCGGTCACCGTCGGGTTCTTGAGGTACCGGCTCAACTCCTTCGTCAGGAAGCCGCCGAGCTCGGAATCGAGGACGCCTGAGAGCGTGATGTCGGGAATATTGGGGAGGACCAGACGGCGGTCGCCACGCACCGTGAACGTGTCGGTGAGCGCCGAATCGCCGAGTACGGTGACATAGATCCGGTCCCCAGGAAGGAAGTCGCCATTGCGGAGCCGCTGCCGGATCGCGACCGCGTCCGACAGGAGCTTCTCACGCGTCTTCTGGTCGGGGGCGACAACCGCTGCCTGCTCGGTCGCCTTCGCCGCCTGCTCCAACTCGGCGCGCGTCGCCTGGCGCCGCCCCTCACCCAGCGAACTTTGAGCGCCTGAGCTGTGCGATGGTGCGAGCAGCGCCCCCAGAAGGGCGGCCACGATCGTGATTGTTCTCATCAGTCCGGAAGAGCGATCATCCATACGGTGGTGCCTCTATGCACCCTTCGTGCTAACACGGCAGCGGAGGGCGCGGCTGTCCAACGGTACGACATCATACCGCGGTGCCGCCCCGAATTGCATCGCGCGACGGGGGGAGGCTTCGGATTGTTGCAGTTTCCGAACACAGTGTCAGGCTTGGACTTCCCGCCAAGGCGGAGCCGCCGCACCACGAGACTGTGGGTCTCCGGGCCCCCGGGACGACGCGCCGGTGCAGCCGATCGATGTCCACGCACGAGGCTGGTAATAGGACGATCGAGCGTGTCGGGCGTCGCAAATGGCGGCAGTGTCATGAGGCGGCACACTGTCGAGTCGGTTCGACGGGCCCGATCACTCTCGGACCTGCGGCGGCGCACTTGGCGTGTCCTGACGGTGTTGAACCGAGGCGAGCCCGTCGTAAGGGTAGCGACGGACGCGTCACCTGTTGCGGAAATCCCGCAGTTTCACCGCTCCGCCGGGGTGTTTGCCCCCCCGATTACCCCAAAATCGCGTTCGTGACGCCCAGGATACCTCGCTGCACGACTCCTGCATCTAGGGGACCCAGAGGCGAGAGGCGCCGCCTCGGCTCACGTCTGGGCGGCCTCGTCACCGGATCCGAACGCACGCAAGACCATGGCAGACAATCGACTGGATTCCTCACCGCCACCACTCGTCCTGCTAGCGAACGACCAGGAATGGTCGGCGCGATCGCTGGAGAGCGTGCTGGGGCCACATGGATATGCGTCGGTTCGAGCCTACACCGGGCGTCAGGCGCTCGAACTGGCGCGGCGGGTCCATCCCGATGTGGTCATCGTCGATTCGGGGATGCCGGACATTACCGGGATCGAGATCTGTCAGCGATTCCGGGAGGATCTGGAGTTTCCGCGCTCGACGCCAATCATCGTAACCACGTCGGGGCCGGCGTCGCGCGCACAGCGGCTCGAGGCGCTCCGTGCCGGGGCGTGGGAGTTCCTCACGCAGCCGATCGACGCGGAGTCGCTCCTCCTCAAGCTCGACCTCTACGTGCAGGCTCGTCGGGAGATCGACCGGTCCCGGGACGAGAGCCTGCTCGACTCGGCTACCGGACTGTACAACGTGCGCGGGCTCGCGCGACGCGCGCGGGAGATCGGTGCCGACGCGAGCCGGCGTCACGCGCCGCTGGCCTGTGTGGCCATCAGTCCCGTCGTCGACGCCAGCTCCGACGGGTCGGGAGAATTCGATGAGCGTATCGCCGAGCACGTCAGCGATGTGTGTCGTCGAATGGCGCGTTCGTCCGATGCGGTAGGGCGCCTCGGACGGGCCGAGTTTGCCATCATTGCCCCCTCCACCGATTCCGAAGGCGCGGTGCGGCTGGTCCAGCGGCTCAAGGAGCAGGTGGAGGCGACCCCGGTGCGGCTCGACGGCGGGGAGTCGCGCCAGGTGCGCTTCAAGGCCGGTTACAGTGCAGTCGCCAACTTCGCGCAGTCGTCGGTAGACGCGGTGGAGCTTCTCCTGCGCGCCGCGAGCGCCTTGCGCCAGGCGCGCGGCCCAGACGCGGTGTACGCGGCGTTGCAGCTCGACGCGTTGGAGTTTCCGCTGGCGCGCTAGCGCGGGGTCGGGCGAGGGACGGGCAACGACGGTACGCGCGCCCCAGCAAGTCGCAGCGCGGCGCATCACGCCAGGAACGACGAAGCGCCGGCTCCACTGGAGCCGGCGCTTCTCACATCGAATAAACCGCCGTCAGCCGCGTCCGTTGCCGGAGCCGAGCATGGCCGTGGCACCTTCCTCGGCGCCCTCGAGCGCGCGATAGCCTTCGAGGTAATAGTAGTACTTGAACTGCGGCATCTCGCCGATGTCGTTGAGGATCGCGCCGACGAGGCGGATCGGCATGCGGTCGAGGACGGTGAGCTTGGCTTGGGCGAGCTTGCGGTCGGTTTCGCCGGCGCGCAGGACGAGGACCATGCTCCCGGTGGCGGTGCCGATGGCGAAGGGGTCGATCCCCGCGCCTAACGGCGCGGTGTCGACGATGATGGCGTCGAACTGCGACCGGAGGTCGCGAATGAGCGCCGTCATGCGTTCCGAGGCCAGGAGCTCCGGGCCGTGACGGCGGCGCGTTCCGCACGGGATGATCGACAGGTTGACGTGCTGCTGGGTGGGACGCACCACGTCGCCCAACGACGCCTCGCCGGCCAGGTAGTCGACGAGCCCCGGGGACTGCTCGCACGGGGCGAAGATGTCGTGCAGCGTGCCGCGCCGGATGTCGCCGTCGACAATGATCGTGCGATAGCCCGAGTCGGCGAGCGCCGACGCCAGGTTGGCGGAGACGAACGACTTGCCGTCGCCGGGGCCGGGGCTGGAGATCGCCAGCTGCACGGGACCCATCCCCTCGAAGGCGCTGCGCACCGAGAGGGCGATGGTCCGGAACGACTCGACGAGCTGCGATGCCTCTTCGAGTCGGGCGGCGGCGCTCGTCGGGTTGCGGTACGACGGGATGGCGCCGACGATGTCGAGCCCGAGTTCGTTGGTGGCCTGCTCGGGATAGCGGAATCGCTTGTCGGTGCGATCGAGCAGGAGGGCGAGGGCGAGGCCGAGGCCGATGCTGGCGGCGATGGCGACGAGGATGATGCTGAGCGTGGTGTCGGACGACGGGAAGCGCGGGGCGACCGCGGTGTCGAGGATCGACACGTCGGGGAGGGCGTTCCGCTCTGACAGGCGCGCCGTCATGGCGCGCTGCTGCAGGTCCACGTACATCGTCTGCGCGATTTGCAGCTCACGGGTGAGGCGCATTTCCTCCACCGTCCGGGCCGGGATCTGCTTGAGCTCCAGCGAGGCGCCGTCGATCCGGCGTTTCATCTCGGCCTCACGCGAGCGCAGCTCCTGCAGCGACGAAGCCACGAGCGCCGGGATCGACTGCGTCTCCATGAGCTCGATCTGCTGCTTGAGGTCCTTCACCATCCGGTATTCGTCGGTATAGCTCTTCTGCAGGTTGAGGAGCTGTCCCTTGGCCTGATTGAGGTTCGAGAGCTCCGTTACGAGCGCGGTGTTGGTGGCGAAGGCAGTCCCCACCGACCGCAGCGCCTCGAGCGAGATCTTCCCGCCGCGCGCGCGCCCCTCCTCGACGATGCGCTCCAGCGCCTCGCGGTCTCGGCGCACCTGTTCGTAGTTCGCGCGGTCGTTGAAGTAGGCGGTGAAGACCGGGTTCATGGTCGTGGAGACCCCGGGGGTGATCGCCAACTGCTCGGACGGG
>DAIESF010000074.1 GCA_027346425.1 Gemmatimonadota bacterium
CCGAGGGCGCCGAGCTGATGGATCCACGCTTCGTGACAGTTGAGGACGAGAAGTTTCACGCCCGTAAGACGCGCCACACCCGCCAACGTCTCAGGCGCGCTATGCCATCCCCGCCAGCGCCGGTTCCGCGGCTGCAACGACGCTCGCCGCGCCGTCGGATTGGAGCGCGCTCACCGCGTCGAGCGCCTGCGCGAGGTCGTTCCACAGGTCCTCGACCCCCTCGATCCCCACCGAGAGGCGCAGCAGTCCGCCGGTGATCCCCATCGCTTCGCGCTCGTGCTCCGGGACGAGGCGATGGGTGAGGCCGGCCGGGTGCTGGATGAGCGTGTCGGTGGAGCCGAGGGAAACTGCCGAGGTGATGAGGCGGAGGCGCTGCATAACGAGTGCGGCCGCGTCGTGGCCGCCGGCCATGTCGAAGGCGAGGATGCTCCCCGGGCCGTCCATCTGCCGCCCGATGAGCCCCATCGGATCGCCACCAGGGAGCCCCGGGTAGTGCACGGCGGCGACCGCCGGGTGACGCTGGAGGCGACGCGCCAGCTCGCCGGCCCGCTCCTCGGCGGCGCGCACCCGGAGGGCGAGCGTCGGGAGGCCGCGATGGAGGAGGTACGCCGCCAGCGGGTGCAGGAGGGCGCCGGTCAAGATCCGCACTTGCCGCAGCTGCGCCGCGATCGATTCGGATGTGGCGATGACGCCGGCGATCACGTCGCCATGCCCGCCGATGAACTTGGTGGCCGAGTGGAGCGCGGCCGCCGCGCCTAACGAGAGCGGGCGCTGGAGGATCGGGGTGGCGAAGGTCGAGTCGACCACCACCGGGACGCTCCCCGCCTGCCGCACGATGTCGGCAATGTCGACCAGGGCGCAGGTGGGGTTGGCCGGCGACTCGATCAGGACGAGCGCCGTGTCCGGGCGGATGGCACTGTGGACCTCCGTCGCGCTGGCCCACGTCACGTCGAGCGAGAGGAGCCCCGATGTGAGCAGGTGATCGGTCCCGCCGTACAGTGGGCGGACGGCGACCACGTGGCGCCCGTGGGAGGTGAGCGCCAGCAGCATCGCGGTGATCGCCGCCATCCCACTGCCGAAGGCGACGGCCGCCTCGGCCCCGTCCAACTCGGCGAAGGCTGCCTCGAAGCGAGCGACGGTGGGGTTGTGCAGGCGGGCGTAGACGGCGGTGTGCATCGGGTAGGCCGCCCCGCCGGCGAGGGCATCGTAGTCGCTCGTCCCCTCGTCGAGGTCGTGCATCGGGTAGGTCGAGGAGAAGTCGATTGGCGGGGCGTGGACGCCGAGCCGGGCGAAGTCTTCGCGGCCGGTGTGGACGCAGCGGGTATCGATGGAGGCGGCTGACATTCGAACAATCTTCCGTGAAGGTTGCACTTTCAGGATATCATTCGTAGTGTTGCCGACGCCATCGAATTGTTTACGGTATGAGCACCCTCAGACGCCCCCTCGACCGAATAGATCACGCCCTGCTGGCCGCCTTGGCGAAGAATGCTCGGGCTTCCAACAAGGAGCTGGCCGCCCTCGTCGGCCTTGCCCCCTCGAGCTGCCTCGAGCGGGTGCGCCGGCTGGTGCGCGAGGGGGTGGTGCGCGGCTTCTTCGCCGACATCGATCCGGGGGCCCTCGGCTACGGGCTGGAGGCGATGATGGCGATCCGGCTCCGCCAGCACACGCGCGAACAGTTCGAGGCCTTCCGCCAGCACGCCCTGTCGCTCCCCGAGGTGGTGGCGGTGTATCACATGGCCGGGGAGAACGACTTCCTCCTCCACGTCCTCGCCCGCGATGCGCAGCACCTGCGCGACCTGGCGATCGATCGTTTCATCTCGCGCGACGAGGTGGGGCACATCGAGACGTGGCTCATGTTCGAGCACCTGCGCGGGCGCGGGTCCACCTTCGAGGATGCCTGACGACTGGGCTCGCTTGCCCCTCCCGGCACATCCCGTTAGGCTGCCCCAACCCCCGCATTCACTCCAACCGTCCGCAGATGTCCCGTCGCATCGCCGTCCGCGTCACCAGGTTCCTGACCACCGTCGTCGCCACGCTCGCCGCCGGCGTCGCGCTCCTCCTCGCCCCGGCTGGCCGCGCCGAGGCGGCGGCGCCGCAACAGGGGACCACGTCGGGGGCGAAGGCGACGGCGAAGCGGACTGCGGCCAAGCGCACCACGGCCAAGCGCGCCACGGCCAAGCGCGCCACAGCCAAGCGCGCCACAGCCAAGCGCACCACAGCCAAGCGCACCACGGCCAAGCGCACCACGGCCAAGCGCACCACGGCCAAGTCCCCTCGCAAGGCGGTTGCGAAGCCGGCGCCGTCGTTCGCCTCGCTCTGGCCGGTCAAGGGGCCGGCGCCGCTCCCCGGCTCCATCCTCCCCGCCAGGCGCATCGTCGCCTACTACGGCAATCCGCTCTCACGGCGCATGGGGGTGCTGGGCGAGTACGACGTCGATGACATGCTGCGCCGCCTCGACCGCGAGGTGGCCGCGTGGGCACGGGCCGACACGCTCACCCCGGTCGTCCCCGCGTTGCACCTGATCGCCACGGTGGCCCAGGGCTCCCCTGGGCGCGACGGCAAGTGGCGCACCCGGATGTCCGACTCGCTCATCGAGCGCGTCTATCAGTGGGCGCAGCGGCGCAACGCCCTCCTCTTCCTCGACGTACAGGTCGCCCACAGCACGCTGCAGGAGGAACTCCCGCCGCTGGCCAAGTACCTGACCCGCCCCAACGTCCACCTCGGCATCGACCCCGAGTTCTCCATGAAGGGCGGACACGCCCCCGGCAAGCGGATCGGAACCTACGATGCGCGCGACGTGAACTATGCGGTGAACTTCCTCGCCGACATCGTCGACGAGCACAAGCTCCCCCCCAAGGTCCTGGTGGTCCATCGCTTCACTCGCCCCATGCTCACCAACACCAGGCAGATCAGGCTCGACCCGCGCGTGCAGATCGTGATCGACATGGATGGCTGGGGGTCGTCGAGCCTCAAGAAGGGGTCGTACGACAGCTACGTCGCGAGCGAGCCGGTGCAGTTCACCGGCTTCAAGCTCTTCTACAAGAACGACGTGCGAAAGCCGGGGTGGCACATGATGAAGCCCGCCGAAGTCCTCGCGCTCACCCCAAAGCCGCTCTACATCCAGTACCAGTAGCGCCGACCGTCCAGGCGCCGGCTCCTCGCCAGCCCCTGACCAGCTCCTCGCCAGCCCCCGCGCAGATCCCTCGCGACGACCTAACGACTACGAGCTCGCGCCCGCCGGTGCCGCCAGCTCGGTCTCCGGCATGTCCACCAGCTGCCGCAACTCCCGGCGCTTGGTGATGA
>DAIESF010000085.1 GCA_027346425.1 Gemmatimonadota bacterium
CCGCTCCACCTCGGGCGTCGCCGCGGCGAAACCACGCTCGGCGTCCCACCTTACTGCGGCGATGATGAGTTGCGCGAGGTCGCTCATGCAATGCGAGGGAGCGGTGGCGCGGCGGAAGGCACCTGCAATGCGCGAATCCTACACACCGAAGTCAGGCGACACCACCGGGGAGGCAACGGGACATCCCCAGCGAAGTGTAAGGCAAGCCCCCGATGGTCGCCGCGTTCGCGCGAGCCAACGTTCACCGACCAGCAGGGAGGACGCATGAGCCGGGTCATGACGATTGTGCCGCTGCTCGTCGGTGTCGTCGCCGCAGGATGGGGCGCCGTGGCCTTCGGCATGCACGAGTGGCGGAACGCGACCGAAGAGGCCGTGGTGCAGCTGGAGGGCGCGCCATCGGCTCGAGGGGAGCCTGTCTCGCCGGATACGCGCGGCGCGCCGGAGCTGCGCGCGAATGCGGCACCATTCCAGCGGGTATCGCCGGCGCAGTTCACCACCCTCCCCGCCCCCGTCGCCCGCTACTTCGCCCTCGTCCTCGCCCCCGAACAGCGCGTGGTGCAGCGCGCCCGCATCGACCACGAAGGGCAGTTCGCCCTGCGCCCTAACGAGTGGAAGCCGTTCACGTCGCACCAGCACTACGTCACGGCGCCGCGCGGCTTCGTCTGGGATGCCCGCATCCGCTTCTTCCCCGGGGTCCCGATGATGGTGCGCGACAGCTACCTGGGCGGGCGCGGGACCATGCGCGGCGCGCTGGCAGGGATCGTGACGCTCGTCGACCAGGACGGGACGCCGGGGCTCGCGTCGGGTGCCCTCCTGCGGTATCTCGCCGAAGCGGCGTGGCTCCCCACCGCCCTCCTCCCCAGCGAAGGGGTAATGTGGGCGCCGATCGACGACTCCACCGCGCGCGCCTCGCTCACCGATGCCGGGATCACCGTCTGGATGGACGTCCACTTCGCACCCAGCGGGGCGATGTCCCGCGTGAGCGCCATCCGCGAACGCGACGTCGACGGCAGGTCGATCCCGACGCCATGGGAAGGGCGGTACTCCGACGACCTCGTCTCGGTGGACGGCATGAAGATCCCCGCCGTCGCCGAGGTGGCGTGGCTCCTCCCCGAGGGGGAGCACGCCTACTGGCGGGGACGCATCGCGTCGGCGAGCTACGACTACCGGGAGTGCGCGAGCGCCGAGCCGTCGCCCGGTCGCGCGAGCGGTTGCAGCTGAGGGACGCCGCCGCCGCTTCTCAGGCCGGCGTCATCTTCCCCAGCACCCGCGCGCCGGCCGCCCCGGTGGCCGCCGGGACGTTCCCCGGCATCCCTTCCAGGTGCAGAAAGCCTAACAAGGCGAAGGCCACCGCCTCCTTCGCCTCGCCGTCGAAGTAGAGCGCGTCGAACTGCACCAGCGTCTTGTCGGGGAGCTGGCGGGCGATGGCCTCGACCAGCGCCGGGTTCTTCGCCCCACCCCCCGATATCACGACGTCCTTCACCGGCTCGGGGAGGAAGCGCCGGTACGCGTCGGCGATCGAGCGCGCCGTGAACTCCACCGCGGTGGCGATCACGTCGCTGGGCGTGGCGTCCGGGCGCACGGCGCGGCACTGGGAAATGAAGCCGGCAATGTAGTCCGGCGTGAACAACTCGCGCCCGGTGCTCTTGGGCGGCGGGGCCGAGAAGTAGGGATCGCGCAGCGACGCCTCCACCACGTCATCGATCGGCGCCCCCTGGCGGGCAAGGGTGCCGTTCACGTCGAAGCGCATCCCCGAAACGAGGGCGCGGGTGACGCCGTCGATCACCACCACCCCGGGGCCGGTGTCGAAGGCGCGTACCCCCACCACCCCCCCGTTAGGCGGGACGACGGTGACGTTCCCGATCCCCCCGATGTTCTGCAGGGCGCGCCAGTGCGGGGCGCTGAAGAGCAGGGCGTCGGCGATGGGGACGAGCGGTGCCCCCTGCCCTCCCGCCGCCATGTCGCGCACCCGGAAGTCGGAGATCACCGGACGCCCGAGCCGCTCGGCGATCACCGACGACTCCCCCACCTGCCACGTCGAATGGCCTGGGACGTGCCAGACCGTCTGCCCGTGCGAGGCGATCGCCGCGATCTCGCGCCGCGACACCCCGGACTCGGCAATCACCCGCACCGCCGCGCTGGCCAGAAGCTCGCCGAGATCGAAGTTCACCCGGCAGTACTCCTCCGGCGTCCCCTCGCGCAGGGCGCGGGCCAGGCGGTCGCGCTGCGCCTCGTCGTACGGGAACACGTCGTGGGCGAGGAGGTCAGCCGACACCCGCTCCCCGTCGCGCGCAAAGCGGACGACGGCGGCCGAGATCCCGTCGAGCGACGTCCCGGACATCAGTCCCACCACCACCGTCATCGCTGTACTCGGTTAGGGTTCAGGCGTGGATATCCGACGCCGCCGTGTCGAATCGTGCACCAGGTACGGCGTCAGCGCACCGGCGGCGGTTCGCCCCCGACGACGTGGCGGATGACTCCATCTCCCTGCGCCAGCGCCCGCTCCGCCCCCTCCCGGTCGACGCCGAGCAGGTGCATCACGATCGCCACCTTGACGCGTCCGTCGGCTCGGGTCAGGAGATCGCGGGCCTCGTCACGTGCAACGTCGCACACCTCCATAATGATGCGCTGGCTGCGGTCCACGAGCTTGAGGTTCGTGGCGCGCAGGTCGACCATCAGGTTCCCGAAGGTCTTGCCGATGCGGATCATCGCACCGGTGGTGAGCATGTTCAGCACCAGCTTGGTCGCCGTCCCCGCCTTGAGACGGGTGGAGCCGGTGACGACCTCGGGGCCGGTGACCGGGATGATCGCCAGGTCGAGGGTGGCGGCGAAGGCGGCGTCGATGTGGGTGCAGGCGACGAGTCCGGTGACCGCACCCAGCGCCTTGGCCCTCGTTAGGGCGCCGCGCACGAACGGCGTCGTCCCCGAAGCGGCGATCCCGATCAAAACGTCGCCGGCGCGCACCCCGTATTCGTCCACCGCGCGCGCTCCATTCTCCGGGAGATCCTCGGCCCCTTCCTGGGCCCGAAACATCGCCTCGGTCCCGCCGGCGATGATTCCCTGCACCAGCTCCGGATCGCTCCCGAAGGTGGGCGGGCACTCGCTGGCGTCGAGGATCCCGAGGCGCCCAGACGTCCCGGCGCCGGCGTAGAACAGGCGTCCGCCATGACGGAACGCGTGCTCGATGAAGGCGATCCCCCTCGCAATTTCTTCACGCTGCGTCGCCACCGCGGCCGGGACGGCGCGATCCTCGGCGTTCATGATGTCGACGATCTCCAGCGGCGTCGCCAGGTCGATGTTGGCCGAGCGCGGATTGCGATGTTCGGTGATGCGAGGGTCGAGCGCTCGTGGCGGCACGCGAGGGAGTGCTAAGGGTAGAGGGGGCGTCGTGCTGTCTGTCCCATGGGGAACGGCGTAACTTACCCTCGCGCCGAGAGGGGTCACAACGGAGCAATGATGCGGTTACGAATGCGGTGGGTGTCGGTGCAGGCGGTGCAGGCCGT
The DNA here is from genome assembly GCA_027346425.1 of Gemmatimonadota bacterium. Lineage (GTDB taxonomy): Bacteria > Gemmatimonadota > Gemmatimonadetes > Gemmatimonadales > Gemmatimonadaceae > SCN-70-22. The sequence goes on from DAIESF010000085.1 coordinate 3,504, forward strand.
CATGGGAGTGCTGCTGGCGCTCGTGTCGCTGGCCACGCCGGCCATGGCGCAGGGGCGTCGCGGCCCCGGACGCGGCGGCGGGATGGGGGGCTACGACGACGCTCCCAAGTGGTGGGCCTCGGCCTGGGGAGGTTACCAGTGGTCGAACCAGGTGGGCGACCCGGCGACCAATTCCACCTGGAACTACGACTCCAACTGGTCGCTCCGCCTCACCGCCGAACGCGAGGTGGCGCCCCGGACGACGATCGGGTTGGCGTGGAACTACTCGCGCATGCCGCTGGCCGTCGTTGGGAACAGCTCGGCTACGGTCTGCCGAACAGGATGCGCGGCCGAAGGGACGATCTCCAGTTACGGGGTCACCCTGCGATCGGGCGGGGGCCCTGGCTTCCACATCGTCTACGAAGGGTTCCTCGGGGCGATGCAATACAGCAACTTCTCGGTCGAAGGGGCGGGGGCGGCGGCATTCGCCGACGTGAAGGACACCGACTTCGCCTGGGCCTTCGGGACCGGCTTCGGCTACTCGCTGTCGCGCGACTTCCAGCTGGTGGGGATGTTCGAGTACGGGAACAGCGTGCACGAGAAGTCGGGCGACCTGTTCCAGCGCCGCACCACGCAGCACTACACGACACGGATCGGAGTGCGGGTCGGCCTGTAGGCGCCTCACGAGGCGCGCCGCGGGCCACGCGCGACGATCGGACCAGCAACCAACAGTTAGGACGCCAGATGAAGCCATCGCGTGTACTCGCCGTCGCCCTCCTCGTCGCCACCGCCTGCCGGGCACCGGCCCCTGCCAGCAGCGGGCTGCGCTCCACCGAGCCGGCGGTTCCGCCGCGCCGCGCCGTCACCTTCCCCGAGGGGTGGCGCTTCAAGGCGGGGGAAAAGGCGGCGTTCGGCGAGCACTTCATGATCGCCTCCAACCAGGTCCTCGCCTCGGATGCGGGGAACGAGATCATCCGCGCCGGCGGCAACGCGGTCGACGCGGCGGTGGCGGTTGGCTTCGCCCTCGCCGTCACCTACCCGGTGGCGGGAAACATCGGCGGCGGCGGCTTCATGGTGATCCGCATGGCCGACGGGCGGGCGGCGACCATCGACTATCGCGAGGTGGCGCCGCTCGCCGCCAGCCGCAACATGTACTTCGACGCCAACGGCAACCCGACAATGGAGAGCATCATCGGCTACCGCGCCTCCGGCGTCCCGGGGGCGGTGGCGGGAATGGCCGAGGCGCTGTCGAAGTACGGGTCGATGACGCTGGCCCAGGCAATGGCACCTGCCATCCGCATGGCGCGCGACGGCTTCGTGGTCGACTCGCAGCTCTACGGGAGCCTGCGCTCGAGCCAGGGGTACGTGGGGCGCTTCGACGGGAAGGACGTCTTCTACAAGGATGGCGACGCGATCAAGCCGGGGACGCTGTTCAAGCAGCCGGCGCTCGCCCGCACGTTGCAGCTGATCGCCGATCAGGGGCCGAAGGCCTTCTACCACGGCGAGGTGGGGGACTCGCTGGTGGCGGCGATGCAGCGCGGCGGCGGGATCATCGTGAAGCAGGACCTCGAGCAGTACAAGGCGATCTGGCGCACCCCCATCCGCAGCACCTACCGCGGCTACGCGATGTACTCCATGCCCCCCTCGTCGTCGGGGGGGATCGTGGTGGCCGAGGCGCTCAACATCCTCGAGGCGCTGGGCGACACCGTCCCCAGCTGGGGGACGGCGGCCTACGACCACCTGCTCGGCTCCGCCTACCAGCGCGCCTTCATCGACCGCAACAGCAAGCTGGGCGACCCGGCGTTCGTGAACGTCCCGCTCGAGCAGCTGACGAGCAAGGAGTACGCGCGCGCCCTCGCCAAAACGATCGACCGCAACCGGAAGACGCCCACCCCGCCTAACGGCGCGCAGATCGCCGACGGGATGCACACCACGCACTACTCGGTGGTGGACGACAAGGGGAACGCCGTGGCGACGACGACCACGCTCAACAACGGCTACGGCTCGGCGGTCTACCTCAAGAACGTCGGCTTCTTCATGAACGACGAGATGGACGACTTCGCCGCCGCCCCCGGGAAGCCGAACATGTTCGGCCTCGTGCAGGGCGAGGCCAACGCCATCGCCCCGGGGAAGCGGATGCTGAGCGCGATGTCACCGACGATCGTCCTCGACCCCCAGGGACAGCTGTTCCTCGTCGTTGGTGCTGCCGGCGGCCCGCGCATCATCACCGCCACGTCGCAGGTGATCCTCAATGTCATCGATCACCGCATGTCGCTCGCCGACGCCATGCGCGCCCCCCGCCTGCACCACCAGGCGCTCCCCGACACGCTGATGGTGGAGACGAACGGCCTCTCCGCCGACGCCGAAGCCGGGCTCAAGCGAATCGGCCACGGGATCAAGTACATCGGCGGGCTGGCGAACGTGAATGCGGTGATGCGAGTGAAGGGGGGATGGGAAGGCGTCACCGAGCCGCGCATGGGGGGGACGGGGGGAACGAGCGCGCACTGAAACGGGTGCGCCCATCGACCACCGTAGCTCACTTTGCGCCATACGCACGAAGGGCCCGGCATCCGCCGGGCCCTTCGTACATTCCAGTCCCCGGTCGCCTACGGCACCGCCACCGTCACCGGCGCATTCAGCCTGACGACGACGCTCGCCCCCGAGTTGACGCACCCTTCGTAGTTCCCTGTCGCCGCGGCGGCGGCGCCACCGGCTGCTGCGCCAGCGGCCGCGCCGATGATCGTCGACTTGGCCTTCTTGCCGAGGATCTGGCCGATCACCGCGCCGGCCACCGCGCCACCAAGGACCTTCTTGGCGTCATCGCCACCGCTCGTCGAGCGAACGCGGGTGATCGAGGCGCTCTGCACATCGCCATCGAGGGCGTAGGTGTGCCCGTCGAAGGCGATGTTGATCACCCGGAACCCCATCTGGATCTGGTCGTTCACGTTCTCGCTGCGCTTGAGCGTCGTCAGTTCGATCGTCACCGCGGCCCCGGCGGGGATCACGGCGCCATCGGAGCCGGTGACCGCCGAGTTCAACGTGGCGACGAAACGGTCACCGACCTTGTTGGTGTTGGTGCAGACCTTGTCGGCTGCGCCGAGGTTGAGCGTCGTCCCGGCGGCGACCGTCCCCATCTTCACTGCCGTCCCTGGCCCCTTCTCGGCGACGTTGCCGCCGGGGGTCGTGGTCGGTGCGGGTGTGGTCGGGGCCGGCTTGACCGGCGTCGGCTTGGGAGCGGCCGGCTTGGGGCGCGGCTTGGTAGTCGTGGTCGCCGGCGGCGGGGTGACGGTCGGCTCTGCCGCCGGGGCCGGGACGTCTTGCAGCTGCGGCTGCGCCGCGGTGTCGCCCCCCACCCGCGCGAGGTCGCGGGCCAGGGAGGTGTCCTGCGTGAGCGCCGTCTCGTCGCCCTTCTTCTCGCCGCCGCAGGCGCCGAGCGCGACTACAAGGGCAAGGGCGGCCGGCCACGCCGCACGACGGATATATTGGGTCATCGTGACTCCTCCAAGTGATGTGTGAGGCTGTTGTAACATACAGCCTGACACCCCAAAGGTGCCGTGTCCCCCCTCACCGTGGCAACCTGAGACGCCCCGTTTGCGTGCCCTGCGACGCCTGATCCCGTATTTCCGCCCCTATCGCCGCACACTGGCGTTGGGGCTGCTGTGCGTGGTGATCTCCGGCATGCTGGGGAGCGTGAACCCGACCCTCCTTCGCCACGGCATCGACGGGATGCGCGCCGGGGCCTCGCTCAACTCGGTGTGGTGGGTGGCGGCGGCCATGCTCGGCGTCTCGCTGGTGGGAGGGGTCTTCCGCTTCGGGATGCGCGAACTGCTCAACGCGCTGTCGCGTCGCATCGAGTACGACCTCCGCAACGACCTGCTGCAGCACCTCCTCACCCTCGACGCCGCCTACTACGGGCGCACGCGCACCGGTGAACTGATGGCGCGCCTGACGAATGACCTGTCGGCGGTGCGCATGGCGGCCGGGCCGGCGGTGATGTACCTGGTGAACACGACCGTGGGCGGGCTCATGGCGCTCGGCTTCATGATCTCCATCGAGCCGCGCCTCACCGCCCTCGCCCTCCTTCCCATGCTCCCCCTCCCCTTCGTGATGGTGCGGCTGGGACGGTTGACGCACCAGCGTTTCGAGGAAGTGCAGGAACACTTCGGAGCCATGACCACGCGGGTGCAGGAGAACCTCGCGGGGACACGCATCGTGCGCGCGTACCGGCAGGAGGCGCCGGAACAGGCGCGCTGGTCGGCGATGAGCGACGACTACCTCCAGCGCAACCTGCGCCTGGCGCGGCTGCAGGCGCTGTTGAACCCTACCTTCGCGCTGCTGGGTGGGATGGGGGCGGTCGTCGTCCTCGGCGTGGGCGGGACGCTGGTGGTGCGCGGGACGATCACCGTGGGCGCCTTCGTCGCCTTCGGAATGTACCTCACCATGCTCGTGTGGCCCCTCATCGCGTTAGGGTGGGTCTTCAACCTCTTCCAGCGTGCCAGTGCATCGATGCAGCGGCTGGTGCAGGTGCTCGATGCCCGAGCGCAGGTGACGTCGCCGCCAACGCCGCGCACGCTCCCGCCGTCGACCGGCGGGCGCAGGCTCGAGTTCCGTGACGTCGGCTTCCAGTATCCCCCCCCCGCCGGCTCGACCGGCGAGCCTCGCTGGGTCTTTCGCCACGTCTCGTTCACCATCGGCGCCGGCGAGACGTTAGGTGTCGTGGGGGCCACGGGGAGCGGGAAGTCGGCGCTCCTCGACCTCGTGGCGCGCAGCTGGGATCCGGCCGAAGGCGAAGTCCTGATCGATGGCATCCCCATCCGGGAACTCTCCCTCGACACCCTGCGCCGCGAACTCGGCGTCGTCCCGCAGGAGACGATCCTCTTCAGCGACACCATCCGGAGCAACCTGGCCTACGGCGCCCCCGCCGAGTCCGACGTGACGTGGGCCGCCGACCTGGCGCAGCTGACGGAGACGATCCGCGACTTCCCCGGCGGATTCGAGACGATACTGGGCGAGCGCGGGATCAACCTGTCCGGTGGCCAGAAGCAGCGCGCCGCGCTGGCCCGCGCCCTCGCCCGCCATCCGTCGATTGTCCTCCTCGACGACGCCCTGTCGGCAGTCGACACGCACACCGAGGAGGCGATCCTGCACGGGCTGCGAACCGCCCTGAGCGGCCGCACCGCCGTCATCGCCTCGCACCGGGTGAGCGCCATCCGCGACGCCGACCACATCATCGTCCTCGACGACGGGCGCGTGGTCGAGGAGGGGCGCCACGAGCAGCTGCTCGAGCGCCGCGGCCGCTACTGGGAATTGCTCGCCAGCCAGCAACTCGAGGAAGCCCTGGAGTCCGTCGAGCCGACCGCGGGATTGCGATCGGAGACTTTATAGGAGAGAGAGGGAGCGAGAGGGGAGAGAGAAAGAGAGAGTCTGTGTGAGCGCGCGCGCGAGTCCCATGCCATCGCCGAGCCGCCGCCCCCCCGCCCTCGTCTTCTCGTCCTCTCTGGATCGCCTATAGGCGATCCAGTAGGAAATCCGGAGTAAACTGCTGCAGGTAGCTCGCCAGGATCGTGAACTGGTTCGTGATCATCAGGACCCCGACGAAGATCATGATGACGCCGGCGATCCGCTGGACCCAGAGCATCTGCTTCTTGAACTTCTGGAAGAAGGCCATGAAGCGGTCCACGGCGAGCGCCGCCAAGATGAAGGGGACGGCGAGCCCCAGCGAGTAGGCGGAGAGGAGGGCGAGCCCCTTGGGGAGGTCGGCCTCGCTCGAGGCGAAGATGAGGATCGAGCCGAGGATGGGGCCGATGCACGGCGTCCACCCGGCGCCGAAGGCGATCCCGACCAACACGGTCCCGAGGTAGCCGACCGGCTTGTCCGCCAGGTGCACGCGCCGTTCGCGCGAGAAGAAGGCGATGTTGAGCACCCCCGTCAGGTACAAACCGAACACGATGATGATCGCCCCGCCCACCTTGGTGATCAGGTCGCGCTGCGAGAACATCACCCGCCCGAGGACGGTGGCCGTGGCCCCCAGGGCGAGGAAGATCAGCGAGAAGCCGAGGACGAAGAGGAGCCCGTGCGTGAGCGCCACCCGCCGCCGCGACTGCACGTCATCGAAGCTCAACCCGGTGATGAAGGTGATGTAGCTGGGGATGAGCGGGAGGCCGCAGGGCGAGAGAAACGAAAGGAGCCCGGCGGAGAAGGCGATGAAAAGGCCTATCGAGGGAGGCGTCATTAGATATGAGAAGACGAGAAGACGGGA
>DAIESF010000099.1 GCA_027346425.1 Gemmatimonadota bacterium
GCACGGCGTTCGTCGAGCAATTCTGCTCATGGTCGGCATGCAGGATGAAGAGGATCTCGATCGCCTTCGCGAAGACGGGGTTGGCCTCGTACCGCGGCTCCGACATGCGCGCGATCATCGAGAGGAAGTTCTCGCTGTAGGACAGGTCGTTGTCGGGATAGATGAAGGGGAGCCCCTTCACGTGCCGGTAGGCAAAGGCGGCAATCGTCGGCACCTTGGCCAGCAGTCGGATGATCGAGATGTCGCGCTGCTTCTTGTCGAAGATGTCCTTCGCCTCGGGATAGAACGACGACAGCGCCGCTACGCCGGCCACCATCATCGACATCGGGTGCGCATCGTAGCGGAACCCCTCGAGGAACCGCTTGATGTTCTCGTGCACGTACGTGTGGTACGTGATGTCGTGCACCCACTTGTCGTACTCGCCCTGCGAGGGAAGCTCGCCATTGCGCAGCAGGTAGGCCACCTCGAGGAAGCTGGCCTTCTCCGCCAGCTGCTCGATGGGATAGCCCCGATAGCGCAGGATCCCCTTGTCGCCGTCAATGTACGTGATGGCACTGCGGCACGACGCCGTGTTCATGAACGCGGGATCGTACCCCATGACGCCGAAATCGTCGGCGTCGACCTTGATCTGCTTCAGGTCACTAGTGCGAATGGTCCCGTCGTTGATCGGGACCGAATACGTCTTGCCAGTCCGCGTGTCGCGGATCTCGAGGGCGTCGGTGCTGACCTGTGGCGCCTGTGGCGTCGCCGTCGTGCTCATATTCCGGTCTCTCCGCTGATGTCGCTACGAGGTGGAAATGATCATGTGCTCAAGCTAGTCGAGTGTCGCGGCGCTCGATATTGCCGCCAGCTGCGCGCCACGCTTACTTCGGCGTGCAGGGGGATCCGGTCGCCCCGGACTCGCTCGCCACCTCCACGGCGACCGCCCGCAACCCGGACCTGGTTCCCCTGCGCTATCCTACAACTCCACCTTTGCACCGCGTTCCACTAGCCTCCTGACTCACGATTCCGTGTCCGACGTTGCCCGACTCGCCCTCATCGTGGTCGCCGCCGCCGCCGGGGGAGCCGTGAACTCCATTGCCGGCGGCGGGACGCTTCTCACCTTCCCCGCCCTCCTCGGGCTCGGCGTCCCCGCGCTCACCGCCAACGCCACCAGCACCGTCGCCCTCTGGCCGGGGGCGGTCGGGAGCATGCTCGGCTATATGGGGGAACTTCGTGGCGCGCGCGCCTGGGCCGTCCGCTGTGCCATTCCCTCACTCGCCGGCGGATTACTCGGGGCCCTCCTCCTCCTCGTCACCCCTCCAGATCGATTCGACGCGCTGGTCCCCTGGCTCGTCCTCGGTGCCACCGCCCTCTTCCTGGTGCAACGCCCCGCGATGCGCTGGCTGCGCGAGCACTCCCAGGCCGGGCGGGCCGCCAAGGACGGGACTACGCCCCCTGATCCGGCGCTCCTCCCCCCGTCGGCGAGCGCCCTCGCCTACCAATTCGCCGTCGGCGTGTACGGCGGCTACTTCGGCGCCGGCATCGGCATCCTCATGTTGGCTGCCCGCGGCTTCATGGGATTCACGAACATCCACCGGATGAACGGGCTCAAGAACTGGGGAGGGCTGTGCACCAACTTCATGGCTGCGGCAACCTTCACCTTCAGCGGCCTCGTCGATTGGCCGGTCGCCCTCGCCATGGCACTAGGCGCCGCGGTCGGAGGGTACGGCGGATCGCGCCTCGCGCAGCGGGTCAAGCAGGAGCGCGTCCGGCAGGCGATCATCACCATCGGGCTGGCAAGCGGGATCTGGCTCCTGATCGACCGCCTGAACTGAGGGCGGCGCGCACCGGGCCCGCGGCGACGACGGAGTGCGGCCCCCCGGTGTGGATGTGGGCGCAACGCGCCGATACTCGAGGACAGGAGGGGTGCAGGGTGTGGCAGGCCACGACCTGTGCCCCCTTCTCCGTCCTCGCCAGCTCTCGTCGCCATCCCGAAAGACCCATGAGCATGCTGTCCTTCCTTGGCGGCAAGTCCGCGCGCAGCAGCCAGGGCGCCTCGGCGCCCGCCCCGCCCCTCCCTGGCGCTCCCCAGGACGAACGAGACGCCCTCTCCAAGGAGACGGGGATCGTCCTCGATGCGCTCGGCTCGTTGCTGCAGATGTACGGGAAGCACGCCTTCGACACCGACATCCGCAGCGGCGACGAAATCCGTCGACTGTCGCACGCCTGGATGCTCCACGCCACCATGGGGGCGCCACGCCCCGGTCATGCCGACGATCGTCCCTCGGCGGGAGTCTTCTACCGCGACTGGAAGGGGCTCTCGCAGTTCCTCGGCGACTCCCGCCGCGACGAGGGGCGGTACGTCACGCGCGCGCTCGACGACATGCGTTCCGTCGTTTGGGCGTTCGTGGCCGCCATCCACCAGGTGGTGGTCGAGGAGCACGAGGAGACGCGGATCGCCAGCGACCACATGGGACGCATGCGCGCCGCCGTGGAAAGCAATTCCACCGACCTCATCAAGCGGGAGGCGCTCGCGGTCGTGTCGGTGATGGAGCAGTTGATGGAGCACCGCAAGGAGCGGCAGCGCCAGCAATTCGCGGTCCTCGCCGACAAGCTCAAGCACCTCGGGCGCGAGCTCGAGGACGCGCGCCGCGAGAGCGCCCTCGACCCGCTCACCGGACTGGCCAACCGCAAGGCCTTCGACGAGTACATCACCCGGAGCATCGAGCTGCATTCCCTCCTTGGCCAGCCGGCGTCGCTCATGATGATCGACGTCGACAACTTCAAGGACATCAACGATTCACACGGACATCCGGCGGGCGACATCGCGCTGCGGCAGATCGCGAACGTCCTGTCCCGGACCTTCCTGCGGCGCGTGGACTTCGTCTGCCGGTATGGGGGCGACGAATTCGCGGTGATCCTGCAGGAAACCAGGCTCGCCAATGCGCAGCTGCTGGCCGAGCGCCTTCGGCGTCAGGTGCAAGAACTGCGTGTCCTCGCGCCGGTTGATGACGAGGGGAGCGAAGCCGTCGGCATGGATGACGGCACCCCGGCGGCGGCCCCTATGCCCACCGTGTCGATCGGCGTGGCCGAGCTCACCGTGGGCGACGACGCCGTGGCGTGGGTGAAGCGGGCCGACAGCGCGCTATACCAATCGAAACGCGCCGGCCGCGATACCGTGTCGACCGCGCCCGACCCTGGCGCGTCGGCGACCGGCTCCCCAGGGGATGCGGCGCTGGCGTCACACTGACGCGAGCGCTCACTCTCCCGTCGACGCCTCGCGCGCGCTCGCGTTGCCCGGTACGCGAAGCGGGACCGGTACCGCGGACCAACAACCCATCACCGAACGCCGCCAAGCCGGGTCACGATCGTCCATTCTTCCTTCGTGAGCGGGGTGATCGAGAGCCGGCTCCCGCGCTGGAGCAGCTCCATCGCCTCGAGCCCCGGCGTTTCGCGCAGGGTCCCGAGGGCGACGGGGGTGAGGGCCCGTTCCCCCTGCACCTCGACCATCATCCAAGTGGGTGATTCCGGGTCGCTTCCGGGGTCGAAGTGGTCGTCGGTGGGATCGAAGGCCGTGTGGTCGGGATATGCCGTGCTCACCACGCGCGCGATCCCGGCCACGGCGGGCGGTTCGGCATTGGAGTGGTAGATCAGCACCCAGTCGCCCACGCGCATGTGGTCGCGCATGAAGTTCCGCGCCTGGAAGTTGCGCACGCCGTCCCAGCAGGTCGTCCGGTCCTTCGCGCGCATCAGGTCGTCGAAGGAGAAGACGTCGGGTTCGGTCTTCATGAGCCAGTGACGCACACCGCTCCCGGTGCGCGGGAGCGCGTACCGATGAAAGCGCGGCGCCAGCGGTGCCGGGACGGGGGCCCCGCCGCCTGACTTGCGGCTGACGGGTACGGCCCCGTCGCGAGGCGCGGGATTCGCCGCGTTGGCGGCGGTCGACTTGCGTGCGGTCATTCCTCCTCCTGCGCGGCGCGCGCCGCGCCGCATATGGAAAGCGCCCCCCGTCCGACGTCGGACGACGGGGGGCGCCGGTGATTGTTGCTGACGGCTAGACGGTGATCCCCTGCCGCGACGCCTTGATCATGAGCTCGGCGAACAGGTCGACTTCGTCGAGCGTGGTGTAGACGCTGGGCGTCACCCGCAACCCGTGGAACTCCGGGTGCACGATGGCCACGGTCATCACCTTGTGCTTCTGCCAGAGCCACTGCTGCAGTTTGGGCGTCTCGATTCCCTCGATGTTCACCAACGCGATCGCGCACGACTGCCGGTCGTCCAGCGGCGTCAGCACGTTGAATCGCGCGTTCTCGGCGAGGAGGCGCTTGGCCCAGCGGTCGCGCAGGAAGCGCAGGCGCGCCGCCTTGCGCTCCATCCCGATCCCGCGGTTGAACGCCACGGCCAGGGAGATGGCATTGTGGTTCGCCGCAGGGTGCGTCCCGATTTCCTCGTACTTGCGGATGTTGTCGTCCTGCGACGGGCCGGCGCCCATCATCGGCCAGAGCGATTTGATCTTGTTGCGCCGCACGTACAGAAAGCCGGTCCCGATCGGGGCGTGCAACCACTTGTGCAGCGACGTGCCGTAGTAGTCGGCGTCCAGCTCGTCGCGCGTGAAGGGGAAGTGGGCGAACGCGTGCGCCCCGTCGACGAACGTCTCGATCCCCTTCTCCCGCGCCATCTGCGTGATCTTGCGAACGGGGAGGATCTGCCCGGTGAGGTTCGTGATGTGGGTGACCTCGATGACGCGCGTCCGCGGGGTGATGGCCGCCCGGAACTGCTCGACGATGTAGTCGTCCGACGGGGGCGGCACCTTGAACGAGATCGTCTTCACCACGATCCCTTCGCGGCGGGCGCGCTGCTCCCAGGTGGTGATCATGCGCGGGTAGTTCTGGTTCGTGACGATGACCTCATCCCCGCGCTTGAGGTCGAGGCCGAGGATCATCGTCTCGTTCGCTTCCGAGGCGTTGCGGGTGATCGCCATCTCCTCGGGGTCGCAGCCGAACATGCGGGCCAGGTCGCGCCGCACCTGCTCGACGCGCGGCTCCAGCACCTGCCACATGTGGTCCACCGGCATCTGGTTGGAGAACCGGAGGTCGCGCATCATGATGTCGAGGACGTGGGTCGGGGCCGGACTCACCCCGCCGTTATTCAGGTTCACGATCGTTCGGTCGTCGTCGAACGCCATCTGGATCTGCGACCAATACGACTCGTCGTCGGCCGCCTCGGTGGCCGACTTGCCACGCACCAGGTCCTCGGCTCGGAAGAGCGTGGCGAAGGCCGACGCCCTAAGCGTCGGAAGCGCCACGCCAGCGCGCACCATGGACGACATGAAGCTGCGGCGATCGGTCATCGGGGCCTCATCGCGGGGAGCGGTAGAAGGTGGAGCCCCTAAGCTGCCCCGAGAGCGCGCGATCGTCCAGAGCGCGCCACCGCCGCGTCGCTACATCCGTGCCGGCTGCGGGAGCTCGAGGATGAAATGGAAGCGCGTCCCCTTCTCCAGCTCCGTCTCGACCTCCAGCGTCCCGCCCATCGCCCCGACCAGCTTCTGGCAGATCGAGAGGCCAAGGCCGGCACTCGAGAAGGCATAGTCGCCCGGAACCTGCCGCTGTCGGAAGGCCTCGAAGAGGTTCGACTTGACGTAGTCGGGGATGCCGCGTCCGGTATCGCGCACGGAGAACTCGACGCGAGAGCGGTCCAGCTCGCGGCACGTCACGTCCACCGCCCCGGTGTTCGTGAACTTGATCGCGTTGGTCGCCAGGTTGAGGAGGACCCGGTTGAGCGCCGCCGGGTGCCCGACGCGCACGTCGGCCGAAGGACCAGTGCACCGCATCGTCAGCCGCTTCTCCTCGGCCATCGGCCGGAGAATGTCGAGGATCGACTGCAACACCTCGGACACGGCGAAGGCGATCGGCTGCTGGTCCATCAGCGTCGTGCCGCCGCGGGCGAGTTCGATGACGTCGCCGGCCAGTGCGCTCAGGCCGAAGGCGGCACTGTAGATGAGCCCCAGTTGCCGCTGCTGGATCGGTGCCAGCTCGCCCCCGGCGCCGGCCCGAAGCCGCTCGGCGAGGATCAGAATCGACCCGAGGGGCGAGCGCATGTCGTGCGCCATCTCGACCACGAGCTGCTGCGCGCTGTTTCCCGTCAGGCGGGCAGCGAACCGGTGCGCCGCGTCGATGTCGAGCGCCTCCTGCACCGTCTCGAAGGCCCGCAGCAGCTGCACGACATCCTCGGCCTCCGCGCGCACGTCGGGCGCCTCGGCGTGCTCGAGAAAGGCGCGACGCAGCCGTTCGAGGAGGCGGCGCGCCGGCACGAACGCCGGCATGTGCCCGAGATCACCCGCCTCGCCCTGCACCGTCAGGCGCAGCGCCTCGGTCACCACGCCGAGGGCGAACCGCACGTCGAGGACGGTGGAGGCCACGTGCTCCGCGGGCTCCCACGAGGCGGCCACGTCGGTGGCCGCCGCGGTGAGCGCTCGCCACGTGGCCGGGCGCACGCCGGGGCCCGTGCCGGCAGCGGGTGCGATGGCTCCGGCACTCGCGTTCGGCGTGGCGTCCGAGCGCCCGCGTCCTCGTGATCCTGCCTGACTCGTCACCGGCTCCCGTGGACAGGTGGCTTGCGCCGTCATTCGTCGTTCGGGACGTTCATCTCGTCGCGCCGGAAGCCGTGCTTCTCCATCAGGCGATACAGCGTGGTGCGATCGATGTTCGCCAGCCGCGCGGCCTTCGACATGTTCGACCCCGCCCGGGCAATCAGCTGCCCGAGATATTCCTTTTCGAAGTGCGCGATCAGCTTGTCCTTCGCCACATGGAAGGGCTCGTGCATCACGTTCGGCATGAAGCCGCCCTGAATGGGCTCAGGCACCACGTCGTCGTAAATGGGAACGTCCTCGGGAAGCACAAGGTGCCCCGGTTCGGTCAGCACCGACAATTGCTCGATGACGTTCTGCAGCTCGCGCACGTTCCCGCGCCATGGCCGGGAACGCAGAAACTCGATCGCTGGTTCCGACAGCCGGGGCTGCGCCTCGCTCGTCCCGCGATGGCGCTCCCAGTAGTGGGTCAGGAAGTGGTTCGCGAGAAGCGGGATGTCCTCGGGACGCTTGCGCAGCGGCGGCAGGTGGATCGGCACAACGCGCAGGCGGTACAGCAAGTCCTCGCGCAGCGTCCCCTTGGTCACACACTCCTGCGGGACCCGGTTGGTCGCCGAGAGGAAGCGCACATCCACCACCGCATCCTCCTTCTCGCTCCCGACGCGCCGCACGACGCCGTCCTGGATGACACGCAGCAACTTGGCCTGGAGTGGGAGCGACATCTCGGTCAGCTCGTCGAGGAAGAGCGTCCCGCCGTTGGCAATTTCGAGCAAGCCGGGCTTGTCGCGATCGGCACCGGTGAAGGCGCCCTTGCGGTGGCCGAAGAGTTCGGACTCCAGGAGCCCCTCGGGGAGGGCGGCGCAGTTGATCGGGACCATCGGGCGCGAGGCGCGACGGCTATGGGCGTGAATGAACTGAGCAATGACTTCCTTCCCGGTCCCGCTCTCGCCCATGATCATCACCGATGCATCGGTGCTGGCCACCTTGCGCGCCAGGTCGACCGCCTTGCGGAACGACGGCGAGATCCCGAGCAGGGTGAGCTTGTCGCTGTTCCCGCTCTGCTTCGACAGCTGCACGCGCAGGTCGCGCGTCTCGCGCGCGACCATGACGGCGTGCGAGGCACGTCCGACCAGCACCTGCAGGTGGGTCGCCGAGAACGGCTTGGGGAGGTAGTCCCACGCCCCGGCGCGCAGCGCCTCGATGCTGGTGGTGACGCTCGGGTTGCCCGTCATCACGACGACGATGGTGTCTTTGCTGCTCTCGAGCGTCGCCTTGAGGATCTCCATTCCCGACACCGGGGTCATATAGAGATCCACGAGCACGATGTCGAAGCGGCGTCGCTTGACCAGGTCGACGGCTTCGTCGCCGCGTCCCAGGGTGGTGACGTTGAAGCCGTCCATCTGAAGCACGCTGGCGCACCCCTCCCGCAGGGTGCGGTCATCGTCGACGATCAGGAGGCTCAAGTTGGCTTTGACTTCCGGCGAGATCGATAGCGGGTCGCGCGATTCTCCGTCCGCGGTCGTACCGCGCTCACCATCACGAACTGCAGCACCTGTGGCCATCGATTTCAACCGGTTTGGGTCACGAGCGAGTGGAATAGATGCGAGACATCACGCGACTTCCGGGCGGGGGAGCCCTGACGCGTGACCGCTATCGGCGGTTAACCTGTAGTAGCGGCTCCGCAGCACCCTTGGTGCAGCGTCTCGCCGAGTTAAATACGATTGAGAGTTGCAGAGGTCAAGCTACACCGACGCGCCGTCACAACAGTAGTTGTATGTCACAGTCAACAATCGCGTCATGTCACATCGGCAGCGTGCGGATTAAAGACGCACAATCGTGCCTCCGGTCACCGCGCGCGACTGGGCCGGGAATTGCACTCCTCCGGTCCTCGTGAGCCACCAGCGCCGGAGCCACCCAGCGCCAGCTCGACGATGTGCGCCCTTTTTGCGGTATAATCGTCTGAAGACGGCTGCACACCCACGAAGACCACGCTGACATGTCCGCCAATCTCGTCCCATCTTCTGCGAATACCGCGGCGGCGCCGCGACAGGACGGCTATGCCCCGATGCCACAATGGGGCGGTGCGCCAGCGCCGCAGCAGCCGCAGGGCGGAGTCGGCGACCAGGTCGCCCGCTCTATCTCCGCGATCAAGCGCTACAAGTGGCTCGTCCTCTCCGTCATCGCGGTTGGGAGTGCGGCCGGATTCACCCTGACGCGATTCGTCGACCCCAAGTACGACGTCGCCGCCTCCATCTGGATCGCGGCGACGCCTCGCCCCAACGGGGCCCTGGGCCCCGTCGCGGCCCCGGGCTTGGTCAACAGTGACGTCGCCTGGATGGAGCTGGCCCGCTCGTTCTCCGTCCTCGACAAGGTCGTAGGAAAGCTCGCCCTTTATGTCTACCCTGACGTCGCCGGCGACACGCTGGTCGTGCGCGACCTCTTTCCCTCTGACTCGCTCCAACCCGGCCCCTACCGCCTGGACGTGAAGGGGTCGAGCTACGTGCTCGCCCGCCCCGCGCAGCAGCGTGGCGAGCAGGACGTAGTCGTCGAGCGTGGGACCGTGGGCGACTCCATCGGCCGGTCGGTCGGCTTCCTGTGGCAGCCGTCGCCGCAACTGCTCGCCGGTCACGAGTCCATCGGTTTCTTCGTGGTCAGCCCGCGCGAAGCGGCCTTCCACCTGGGGAGCCAGCTCAGCGTGACGGTGGGGCAGAACTCCAACCTGATGCGCTTCCAGCTGTCGGGGGCCAAGCCCGGCCTCCTCGCCACGACACTCAATACGCTCGCCCGCGAATTCGTCAGCGAGGCCATCCGCCTCAAGCGCGAGAACCTCACCGTGTCGGCCGAGGCAACCGAGGAACAGCTACAGCAGGCGTCGCAGCAGTTGGCGGCGGCCCAGTCGGCGCTCGAGCGCTTCAAGATCAACACGATCACGCTCCCGTCCGAGCAGTTGGCGATCACCCCCGGGGTCTCCACGACCATGAACCCGGTCTTCACCGCCTACTTCAACGACCGCGCGAACTACGAACAGGTGCGCCGAGACCGCGAGGCGCTGGAGCGCATCGTCGAGGAGGGGCG
>DAIESF010000133.1 GCA_027346425.1 Gemmatimonadota bacterium
ACGGTCCCGATCGGCGACATCTCGGTCATCCCCCATCCCTGCTGCACGACCACCCCGTGCCGCTGCTTGAAGCCGCGGATCATCGCCTCCGGCGGCGCGGCCCCTCCCACCAGCGTCATGCGCAGCGCCGAGAGATCCCACTTCCCCGGCGCCTGGTCGAGCGCCTGCAAGATCCCCAACCAGATCGTCGGGACGCCGGCCGACATGGTCACCCGTTCGCTCTGCATGAGGTCGAGGAGCGAGACCGGATCGAGGTGCGGCCCGGGGTGGACCTGCGAGGCGCCGGCGAAGGCCGTGGTGAAGGGGAAGCCCCACGCGTTGACGTGGAACATCGGGACCACGGGGAGCATCACGTCGCGCTCCACGATCGCCGCGCCGTCGGCGGCCAGCGACATGAGCGTGTGCAGCGTGATGGCACGGTGCGAGTAGAGCACCCCCTTCGGGCGTCCGGTGGTCCCCGAGGTGTAGCACATCGCCGCCGCCGTCCGCTCGTCGCGGTCGTCGAAGGGGAAGGGGGAATCGGATGCGCCGGACAGGAGTTCCTCGTACGCAATGGCGCCCGGCGGAGTCTCTCCCCCGTCCGACATCACGACCACGTGCTTCACCTTCACGTGCGGTGCCACCTTCTCCCACAGGGGCCAGAGCACCTGGTCCACCAGCACCACCTGGTCCTCGGCGTGCGTCATGATGTACGCCAGGTCGCTCGGGTGGAGGCGCAGGTTGAGCGTGTGGAGCACCGCGCCTAACGATGGCACCGCGAAGTACGCCTCGACGTGGCGCTGGTGGTTCCACGCCAGCGTGGCCACCCGGTCGCCCTCGCGCACGCCAAGCCCGCGCAGCGCATGGGCGAGCCGTCCCGCCCGCTCCAGCACCTCCCCGTACGACGCGCGCGCGATGCTCCGGTCGGCGCGGCGCGAGATGACCTGCTTCTCGGGAAAGAGGTCGCGGGCACGCCGCAGGATCATCGGGATCGACAGCGGCACTTCCTGCATCAGGCCAAGCATGGGCGACACTCCTGGCGTAACGACGAGAGGATCAGGGAGCGGGATTCCGGGGGCGGGCGGACGGGGACAAAGTGCGGCGTACTCGAGATCTCCACAACCAGAGGCCCCACCCCCCCGGGTAGCGTCGGTCACCCGCGTGTCGTACACCGGCGTCGCGCCGGGGGTGGTCGCCGCCCTGCGCCGCACGCTATCCTCCGTTGTCACCCGCGCCCCACGCCGCACATGCCCTCGACACTCCCTCGCGCCGCCGTCGTAATCCTGCTTGCAGCGTCCGTGATTCTTGCGGCCCCCGCCGCAGCCGGTGCGCAGGGCGAAGCCGACGTCTTCGTCGCCACGCTCGACACCCGCGCCGGCGCCGTCCACGTTGGCGTGCCGCGCAACGTGACCAACCGGGTCGGCTATGACAACCAGCCGTCGTTCACGCGCGACGGTGGGGCGATCTTCTACACCTCCACGCGCCAGGATGCACAGGCCGACATCTATCGGTATGTGCTCGCGACCGGTCGCGAGACTCGCGTGACGCGCACCGCGCCGGAGAGCGAGTACTCGGCCACCGAGGTACCCGGGGGTGGCGCGATCTCGGTCATCCGTGTTGAACGCGATTCGGCGCAGCGCCTGTGGCGCATTCCACTGCACGGCGGCGAGGAATCCGTCATTCTCCCGGCGCTCAAGCCCGTCGGCTATCACGCCTGGGCCGATGCCACGCATATCGCGATGTTCGTCCTCGGCGATCCGCCGGTCCTGGTGCTCGGTGACCTCACCACGGGGCGGAGCGATACCGTGATGGCGAATATCGGACGCGCGCTGCACCGGATCCCGGGGGGGCGGCACATCAGCTTCGTGAGCAAGGCGTACGAGAACGCCTTCTGGGTGATGGAACTCGATGTCGATTCGCGGGAAATGCGCCCGCTGGCGCGCCTGCCGCAGGGGGTCGAGGACTACGCGTGGCTCCCCGACGGGCGCCTCATCGCGGGGAATGGGAGCAAGCTCCTCGTCTGCAACCTCTCGACGCGAGCCACGTGGGAGGAGGTCGCCGACCTGAAGGATGCCGGCGTCAGCGGGATCACGCGACTCGCCGTTTCACCCTGGGGCGATCGCCTCGCCATCGTCGGCGTCCCCGCCGCCGCGCGGTGAGCCGCGCGCGGGACGCCGCGTACGATCGAGCCCGCGGCACCGTATGGCTCCGCGGGCTCGCGTCAGATGTGGTGCCGGTTCAGGACCAGGACGTCAACTTGCGATAGCAGGACTTGGGGACGATGGCGATGCCGCGCCGGGCCAGCTGCTCGTAGCGGGCGAGCTTCTCCGGGTAGCGGGCAATCGCGCAGCGCTCATACCCCAACGACGAAAAGAAGCCGTCGGCGAGGGTGAGCGCGAAGAGCTCGTCGATCCCGCGACGTCGCGCCATCCCTTCGACACCGCGCACCGCAATGCTTCCCAGCCCAGTCCCCTGTGCCTCGGGGGCCACGACGACCGAACTCACCTCGCCTAGCGATGGCGAATACTCCTGCAGTGCCGCGCACGCCTGCACACGCCCATGCCCGTCGGTGACCACGATGTAGTCGTCGATGGCCGCGGCGATGTCGGCTTCGCTGCGGGGGAGGAGGACCCCGGACTCCGCGTGCCGCGCCACCAACTGGTGGATGTCGGCGACGTCAGCGGCCACGGCACCGCGCACCAGGTGCGTCGCGCTGAGATGCGGGCGCGGCGAGCGTGGCGTTGGGGCGGTGCGCGGAAGTCGTGCGAGCTTATGCATGATATATGCATAAATAGTCCGCTCGCCTGATGCAAGACCTCCCGTGGTCTCAGCGCGGCGGGAGTTCGATCACGACCTTCCCCACGGTCTCGTTCGACGCCAGTCGAGTGTGGGCGGCGGCGATCTCCGCGAGGGGGAAAACGGCGTCGATCGAAGGGCTGAAGGCTCCACGCTCGAACTTCGGGACGACGTCGGCGACGAACGCATCGGTCACGGCGATCCGCTCCTCGAGCGACCGGGCCCGCATGACCGTCCCCTGGAGGGTGAGTCGCTTGCCGAGGATCTGGCGCACGTTCACCTGCGCCGTCCCGCCGCCAACCGCTCCGACCAGGAGGATGCGTCCCCTCTGGGCAGCGATCTCGACGCTGGCCGGGAGGTAGGGACCGCCGACGAGGTCGATCGTCAGGTCGGCGCCGTGCCCTGCGCTCCACGCGCCGACGGCGGGGGCGAGGGGGTCCAGCGAGTCCGGAAGGGCGATCCCCTCGTCCATGCCTAACGACCTGGCCATCGGCAGCTTGCTCGCGCTGCGCGACGTGCCGAACACCCGCGCCCCCCAGGCATGGGCGACCTGCACGGCGGCGAGCCCCACTCCGCTCGCGACCGCGTGCACCACCACGTGCTCGCCGGCGCGCAGCTGTCCCTGCGTCACCATCGCATCGAACGCGGTGATGAAGGCCTCGGGAATCGCCGCCGCTTCGTTCCAGGTGAGTGCATCGGGGATGCGGGCGATGGTCGCTTCGTGCACGACCACGTATTCCGCATGCGCCCCGCCACCCACCAGCCCGAAGACGCGATCTCCCGTGCGCCAGCGTCTGGCATCGCTCCCGGTGGCCGCCACCTCGCCGGC
>DAIESF010000154.1 GCA_027346425.1 Gemmatimonadota bacterium
CGGATTCCACGGGACCAGGGCGACGAGGAGTCGCGTGAAATCCTGGAGCGCCGCGTCGCCGGCACGCAGGTGCTCGAGCTCATGACGCAGTATCAGGGCACGCGCGTCCCTCTCGAGCGTGAGGACCCACGGAGGAACGACGACCTCGCCACCGCGCACGCCAACCACCGCCGGCCCCACGCCGGGAGCGACGAGGACCGGCGTACCGTCCAGCCGATGCCGCTCCCATCCATCGCGCGCGATCCGCAGCTGCCGGTGGCGCCTCGCCCCCCGCGCGACGAGCACGAGGCTCGCCAGCGCCCACGCCGCGAGTAAGATCGCATCCATTGCACTGGTGCGCCCCGTGGCGCTCTCGGGAATGGATGGGACGAGGACCGCGGGAAGGCGAATCGCGCTCCGGCTCACCGCGTAACGGCCGTCAGGCGCAATCTCCGGGCGGGCGCCGGACAGCCGCCACGCCGGAATCGCAAGCGTCAGGGCAGCGGCAACCAACCAGACCCAGCGGACTGCCCACCCCGATCGCTCCATTGCCCACTCCACCACCCGCGCGGCGAGCGTCAGCGCCACGCCGACAAGCGCGGCGTAGGCCATGAGTGCGGCGATCATGGTTCCTCCCCCGACGCTTCGAGGCGCTGGCCGAGGAGCGCGTGCAGACGCTGCAGTTCATCACGCGAGAGCGATCTGGCGTCGACCAGGTGCGTGAGTAACGACTCGAAGTTCCCGTCGAACAGGCGATCGACCACGCGCCCCACAATCGTCTGCTGCGCCTCGGAGTGGGTCAGCATCGGGAAGTAGCGGTGCGCCTTCCCCTCTTCCACGTGCCCCACCGCCTCCTTGACTTCGAGGTTCCGGAGGATGGTCAGGACAGTCGTGTAGGCGAGCGGCGCCGGGAGGGCATCGCGCACCTCGGCGACGGTCGACGGGCCGCGCTTCCACAACACGCCGAGCACGTCGAGCTCTCGCGTTCCCAGGGCGATCATGGTTCGCCTCCCGAGCTACGTCGGGGCGATACCGGCTCACTCGGCTGGCACGCCGCGAGGTAATCCTTCTTCAACCGAGCCGCGCGACGTTTGTCGAGGCGCCCGCTGAGGTTGCGATCGGCACAGGGAAAGACGCGAACGCCGCCAGGGACTCGTCGCCCCGCGAGGAGCCTCCCATCCGCCAGATGCACGGGGGTGGCTTCACCGTCAGCGCGAATGCGGAAGACGAGCCAGGCCCGCCGACGATCGAGTGACGTGGGGCGGGCGATCGCGAAGCGGATGGGGCGCAGCGGCTGCGAAACCCCCAGCGCCAGCGAATCTGCCACCACGATCGCATCGCTGGTGGCGATCGGGGTCCAGGGCGTGGGGAGGGGGCCGTGATCCTTCGCCGGCGCCCCCACCAGCAACGCTTCCATGGTGATGGCGTGCATCACCGCCCCGCGCCGCGATGCCGCCTCCCCCGGCGCGACTATCGATCCGCTGTCGACGCGAACCACCACGGAATCGGCGGCAAGCTCCACCGCGACCTGGGCGTGGAGTGCCGGCGAGTAGTCGCTCGCGGTGGAGGAGACGAGGTAGCCTGACGGCTTGCCCGTGCGGAGCGCGCACGCGGTCGTCGTGCCGAGCGCCGCGGCGACGGCAACTAGTCGGTGCAGTGTCACTGTAGTAACTATGTGCATAGTAGACTATGTGAACGCAGCTCGTCCGCGTCAACTATCCGCATAGTTTCATCATCGAAGCCTAACGTTTCTTCCCAGGGTGACTCCAGTCGGGGAGAGACAATCCGCCAACACTTTCGTTGACTTATTCGTCGATTTCGGCCATCTTGACGACCCCATGGCCGCACCCACTCCCCCCATCGCTGGATACCGGGGACTTCGCGGTGACGCCCTGGTGGCGCTCAAAAAGGCGCAACCCCTTACCGCCAAGGAACTTGGGCGTCAGTTCGGGGTCACGCCCAATGCCCTCCGCCGGCACCTCAAGGAGCTGGAAGCCGAAGGGCTGGTGCGCTACCAGCGCGAAATCCGCGGCGTCTGAGGTCCTGTCTTCGCCTACTCGCTCACGGAAGCGGGGGAGCGGCTCTTTCCGCGTGCCTACGACTCGGCGCTCAACGAGGTGCTCGAGCTGGTGCGCCAGCAGCTGGGGAGCGACGGGGTCCTCGAACTCTTCCGGAAGCGCTGGGCCGACATCGCCGACAAGGCGAAGCCGGAGCTGGCCAGCCTTCCGTTGAACCAGCGGGCCCAGCGACTCGCCGAGCTCCTCACCTCGCTCGGCTACATGGCCGAGGCGCCAGCGGGAGACGGAGCGCTCCTGCGCGAGCACAACTGTGCGATCCGCGCGGTGATCGAGCGCTTCCCGGAGATCTGCATCGCCGAGAAGCGGTTCCTCGAGGAAGTGCTCGGCGCCCACGTCACGCGCCAGACCCATATCGCGGCAGGGGCCAACTGCTGCGAGTACTGCATTCACCCAGCCGACTCGTCAGGCGCTCTCGCCCATGAGCCGGCGTCCCTCGTCCAGATCGCCCCCGCCCGCGCGGGGATACCTGCGTTGCAGGAGATGCCATGAGTTCCGCCATCGACCAACTGGTCTCCAAGGAATACCAGTACGGCTTCAGCACCGACATCGCCGCCGACACGATCCCCCCCGGCCTCAACGAGGACGTGGTGCGACTGATTTCGGCCAAGAAGGGCGAGCCACCGTTCCTGCTCGAGTGGCGCCTGAAGGCGTTCCGCCGCTGGCAGCAGATGACGGAGCCGCACTGGTCCAACGTCACCTATCCGGCGATCGACTACCAGGCGGTCTCGTACTACTCGGCGCCCCGCACGGCCAAGCCGTTAGGCAGCCTCGACGCGCTGGACCCGAAGATCAGGGAGACGTACAACAAGCTTGGCATTCCGCTCAACGAGCAGAAGCTCCTGGCCGGTGTGGCGGTCGACGCGGTCTTCGACTCGGTCTCGGTGGGGACGACTTACAAGGAAGAGCTGAAGAAGCACGGGATCATCTTCTGCTCGTTCGGCGAGGCGGTGCGCGAGCACCCCGACCTCATCGAGAAGTACCTCGGGTCCGTGGTCCCCTACAGCGACAACTTCTTCGCCGCGCTCAACTCGGCGGTCTTCTCCGACGGGTCGTTCGTGTACATCCCCAAGGGGGTGCGCTGCCCGATGGAGCTGTCGACGTACTTCCGCATCAACGCCGCCGATACCGGGCAGTTCGAGCGCACGCTCATCGTCGCCGACGAAGGGTCGTACGTGAGCTACCTCGAGGGGTGCACGGCGCCCAAGCGCTCCACCAACCAGCTGCATGCGGCGGTGGTGGAGATCGTCGCCCTCGACAATGCGACGGTGAAGTACTCCACCGTGCAGAACTGGTACGCCGGCGACGAGCAAGGAGTGGGCGGCATCTACAACTTCGTCACCAAGCGCGGCAAGGCGTTCACGAACTCCAAGATCTCGTGGACGCAGGTGGAGACAGGCTCGGCGATCACCTGGAAGTATCCCAGCGTGATCCTGCAGGGCGACAACTCCACCGGCGAGTTCTACTCGGTGGCGGTCGTCAACAACATGCAGCAGGCCGACACGGGGACGAAGATGATCCACATCGGCCGCAACACGAAGTCGAACATCGTCTCCAAGGGGATCTCGGCCGGGAAGGGGCAGAATTCGTACCGCGGGCAGGTGAAGGTGATGCCGAGGGCCGAGAACGCGCGCAACTACACACAGTGCGACTCGATGCTGATCGGGAACGCCTGCGGGGCGCACACCTTCCCGTACATCGAGGCGCAGAACAACACGGCGACCATCGAGCACGAGGCCAGCACGTCGAAGATCGGCGAGGACCAGATCTTCTACCTCAAGCAGCGCGGGATGAGCGCCGAGCAGGCGGTGTCGATGATCGTCTCGGGCTTCTGCCGGGAGGTCTTCAAGGAGCTGCCGATGGAGTTCGCGCTCGAGGCGCAGCAGCTGCTGGGGATTACGCTCGAGGGCTCGGTGGGATAGTCGTTGTGCGGCTCAGCAAACTGCCACGAACCTTTATCACGGAGAACACGGAGATGCGGAGGAGAACAGCGAGCGCGGAATGGGCGGCGAGCCCCTCCGTGATCTCCGTGCCCCCTCCGTGATCCCCCGTGTCACTGCTCTTCCGGTCGTGCTCTCCATCACTCCGTGACTTCCGTATAGAAGCCTGTACTTTCTTCACTCAACTGCACACAAATGCTAGTCATCACGAACCTGCACGCGAACGTCGGCGACAAGGAGATCCTGAAGGGCATCTCCCTCACCGTGAACGCCGGCGAAGTACACGCCATCATGGGGCCTAACGGCTCCGGCAAGTCGACGCTGGCGCAGGTGCTCGCCGGCCACCCCGGCTACGAAGTCACCGGCGGCACCGTCGAGTACGAGGGACAAGATCTGCTGGCCATGGAACCCGAAGCGCGCGCCCACGCTGGCGTCTTCCTCGCCTTCCAGTATCCGATCGAGATCCCCGGGGTCTCCAACGCCTACTTCATGCGCACCGCGTACAACGAAGTGCGCAAGGCACGCGGACTGGAGGAGGTCGACCCGATGGACTTCCTCGACATCATGACCGAGAAGCTCAAGCTGGTCGAGATGGACGAGGCGATGCTCCAGCGTTCGGTGAACTCCGGCTTCTCCGGTGGCGAGAAGAAGCGCAACGAGATCCTGCAGATGGCGGTGCTCGAGCCCAAGCTGGCGATCCTCGACGAGACCGATTCGGGGCTCGACATCGACGCGCTGCGCATCGTGGCCAACGGCGTCAACAAGCTCAAGCGCCCCGACACGGCGACCATCGTCGTCACGCACTATCAGCGCCTGCTGGAGTACATCGTCCCCGACTTCGTGCACGTGCTGGCCGGCGGCCGCATCGTGAAGTCGGGGGGCAAGGAACTCGCGCTGGAACTCGAGGCCAAGGGGTACGACTGGCTGCTCGACGAGCCGGCGGCGGTGGGAGGCTGACGTGAGCACGGCAACGTATCGCGACCAGTTTGCCACCATGCCGAGCGAGGGGCCGGCCTGGCTCGCGCCACTGCGCGCGCAGGCGATGGAACGTCTCGAGGCAAACGGCTTCCCGACGCCC
>DAIESF010000162.1 GCA_027346425.1 Gemmatimonadota bacterium
CCGAAGATCTCCTCCTGCTCGAGACGCGATCCCGGACGCACGTGCGTGAAGATCGTCGGCTCGAAGAAGGTCCCCTTGGCGAGCGCTCCCTGCGTGGCACGACGGCCGCCAACCACCATCTGCGCCCCCTCTTCCTGCCCGATTTGCACGTACCGCTCGACCTTCTTCATCGACTCCTCGTGGATGAGCGGGCCGACATCGGTCCCGGGCTGGCGACCATCGCCCAGGCGCAGTGCCCGTACCCGGTCGACGAGCATCCCCACCAGACGGTCATGCACGCCGTTCTGCACGATGAGGCGCGAGGTGGCGGTGCAGCGCTGTCCCGTGGTCCCGAAGGCCCCCCACAGCACCCCCTCGAGCGCCAGGTCCAGGTCGGCGTCGTCGAGGACGATCTGCGCATTCTTCCCCCCCATCTCGAGGGAGAGGCGCTTGTGCATCCGTCCGCACGTTTCCCCCACCTTGCTCCCAGTCTCGGTCGAGCCGGTTAAGGAGATGAGCGGGATCTCCGGGTGCTGCACGATCGCGGCGCCGACCGTCTCGCCGATGCCGTGCACGAGCTGGATCACCTCGGGGGGAAGTCCGGCCTCGAGCATGATCTCCACCAGCACGGTGCCGGTGTGCGGCACGTCCTCAGCCGGCTTGAAGACGCAAGCGTTTCCGCACACGAGGGCCGGAAACATCTTCCACGTCGGAATGGCCATCGGAAAGTTGAACGGCGTCACGATCCCTGCCACGCCGATGGGGCGACGGTAGCTCATCGCCCACTTGTTGCGCAGTTCGCTCGGCACCGTATGGCCAAAGAGGCGGCGTCCCTCGACCGCGGCGTAGTACGCCGTGTCGATCCCCTCCTGCACGTCGCCACGAGTCTCGGCGAGCGGCTTCCCCATTTCCCGGGTCATGAGGTTCGCGATGTCCTCTTTGCGCGCCGCCAGCAGGTCGCCAACCCGTCGCAGGACGTCGCCACGCAGCGGGGCGGGAGTCTTCCGCCACATCTCGAAGCCGCGCTGCGCCGAGGCCACGGCCCGATCGACGTCCTCGCGCCCGGAGAGCGGGAACCGACCGACGATGTCGGAATTGTCAGCCGGGTTGATGTTGTCGAAGTAGTCGCCCGTGGAGGGGGCAACCCACTCTCCTGCGATGAAGTTCTTGAAGACGGTGGTCATGGCGCGAGGAACGAGCCGTCGAGCGACGGCAATGGATGTAGACGGAGGGGGACTTCGACGTGCACCACGAAAGCTATCCCGGGTCAGCGTCAAGCGAAGTGACCGGGAAAAATCAGCGGCGGACGAGCGCCGTGGCGCCGCCCCCAGCTACCCTAGCTGCACATCCAGATGGGGGGGTGCTCGGGTGACGGCTTGGCGTAGCCGACACGGGGAAGGACCTCGGCGGCGGCGAGGACAATCCCCCACAGGATGAGGAGGAGCGACAAGACATGGGCGCGGGCGCTCCGGTGGCGCCAGGTCCAGAAGGAGGTCCAGACCCCCGAGAGCGCGACGACCCCCGTGGCCGCGAGGTAGCCGAAGAGCCCCGGACCGCAACGCACGCTGTACGGCCAGAAATACATCCCCACGCCGAGCGCGACGGAGAGGAGCAGGCGCAGCATCACGCCGAGCGTCGAGGTGGACGCCTGTTTGGTCACCGCCTCGGCGCGCGCCTGCGGGGTGGGCGCCTGCTTGGAGGGCAGGAGCGCCTCGTCCGAGATCGACTCGAGCTGCTTGTCGATCTTCTTGAGTTGTTCGTCCCAGTTGGACATTAGAAGACGAGAAGACGAGAGGACGAGAAGACGAGAAGGCAATGGAGGGTCATTTCTCGCGCTCCAGTGCGTAGCGCTCGATCTTCTTGTACAGGTTGGAGCGGGGCATGTCGAGGGCGCGGGCGGTTTCGGAGACGTTCCACTCGAACTCGCGCAGCTTGTGCAGCAGGTACGCGCGCTCGGCGGCGTCCTTGAAGGCCTCGAAAGTCGCGATATCGAGGAGCGAGCCAAGGCTCGCACCGTCGGCGTGGCGCGCCCCTCCCAACCGGGAGACGTCGCCGGCGGTGATGCGGTTCCCCGTGGACAGGATGAGGAGGCGCTCGATCGTGTTGCGCAACTCCCGCACGTTTCCCGGCCATTCCATCTGCGTCAGCGCCTCGATGGCCGCCGGGTCGAGGGCCCGGGCGGGCGCGCCGTCACGGCGCGCCAGCTGGTCGACGAAGTACTGAGCGAGGAGCGGGATGTCCTCGCGGCGTTCGCGCAGCGGCGGGACGTGCAGCGGGACGACGTTGAGCCGGTAGAACAGGTCTTCGCGGAAGCGGCCGGCCGCAATCTCTTGCTGCAGGTCCTTGTTTGTCGCCGCGAGGACGCGCACGTCGACCTGCACTCGCTTGGCACCGCCAATGCGTGTCACCTCGCCGTCCTGCAGCACGCGCAGCACCTTAGCCTGGGCCGACGGGCTCATGTCGCCGATCTCGTCCAGGAAGAGCGTCCCCTTGTCGGCCTGCTCGAACTTGCCGGTGCGATCCTGGATCGCGCCGGTGAACGATCCCTTCATGTGGCCGAACAGCTCGCTCTCGATGAGTTCCGAGGGGATCGCAGCGCAGTTGACCTCCACGAACGGCTTCTGCACGCGCGGCGAGAGGCGGTGAATGGCGCGCGCCACGAGTTCCTTCCCCGTCCCGTTCTCGCCGGTGATGAGGACGCGCGCCGGGGTGACCGCGACCTTCTCGATCTGCCCGACCAGGGTGCGGATGGCGAACGACCGCCCCACCATTTCGTAGCGCGACTCGATGGACGCGCGCAGCTGCGCATTTTCCTCCTGCAGCGAGAGGTGCTGCAGCGCGTTGCGCAGGAGGACGAGGATGCGGTCGGTATCCAGCGGCTTCTCGAGAATGTCGTAGGCGCCAAGCTGGGTGGCCTCGACCGCCGTCTGAATCGTGGCGTGCCCACTGATCATCACCACCGTGGCCGACGGGTCCAACTGGCGAATGCGTCGCAGCGCCTCGAGGCCATCCATCCCCGCCATCTTCACGTCGAGGAAGACAAGCTGCGGGCGCCACTTCTCGTACTCGGCGATGCCGTCGGTGCCGTTGCTCACCGCCTTGACCTCGTACCCCTCGTACTCCAGCAGCTGGCCTAACGCGGCCCGGACGCCCTGCTCGTCGTCCACGATCAGGATGCGACGGCTCATGGCACGACCTTGTAGAGGGTAACCCGTCCCTTCCCCACGCGCACGTCGCCCACGTAGGGCGGGATGGCGAAGCCGATGGCGCGCGACGGATCTCCGGGGACCACGGTCCCCCGGTCGAGTTGCCGCACGAGGGCGGCGATGGCCGGTGACGGGACGGAGAGTTCGTTGACATGCACCTCCTGCACGACGAACAGGGCGCGTCCCGGCTCCGCCACTTCCAGCGTCCCTTCGAGCGAGACGCGCTGGCGCGATTGCAGCAGCCTTCCGACCGGGCCCAGCGCGTCGATCCCCGTCAATTCGGCCGGGTCGAGCGTGGTGCGCAGGACGAGGCGATCGCCGACGACCGCCGCCTCGACCCGCCCTGAGATCGCGGGGAGTCGGCGTTCGTGGTTGGTGAGCACCAGGGCCGATGCCTCGGCCGCCGTGAGGTTGGTGAACACCGGCCCCGATTTGCGGCCGAGCGACTCCAGGGCGCGTCGCCCGCGCTCGCGGCGATCGTCGGTGACCGGATCGAAGGTCGCCGAAGAGATCGCGCGTTCCCCGGTGATGATGGGGAGCCAGCGGTCTCGAGTGACCACCCCCGCCAGGACGAGGAGCACGACGAGCGCAAGGCAACCGATGGTGCGGAAACAGCCGAACATCAGGCCCCCCCAAGAGCGACGTGATGGAGCGCGACGTAGGTGGGCCCCTCCTGCGAGAGCGTGCTGCGCATGAGGACGACCTCGCGCACCGCAAGCGTCCACGAGTCGTGCACAGCGCCGAGCGTGCGTTCCAGCGACAGCACCTGCTCACGCGGCACCGCGTCGTTGATCCTGCCTAACGTGACGTGGGCGCGAAACGGGCGTGTCTCGGTGGCGAAGCCCATTGGTGCGAGGGCGTCGTCGAGTCGCCGGGCGACGGCGGCGAGGGGGGCGGGTGGGTGCATGTCCAACCATACGACGCGAGGGCGCCGGAAGTTCGGGAAGGCGCCGGTCCGCCCCACGGTGACGTGGAACGGGGCCACGGCAGACAGCGCCTCCTGCGCCGCGGCCGCCACGCGCACGACGGCTCCGTCGGGGCACTCGCCGAGGAACTTCATGGTCAGGTGCAAGTGCCCGGTGCGCACCCACCGCACGGCAGGGGCCGCCTCGCGCGCCTGTGCCACGGCGTGGGCGATGCCCGCCTGCATCTCGTCAGGCAGGGTGACGGCCAGGAAGAGGCGCATCGGCGTCGGTGGGATCGGGAAGAACCTCGAGCGCCACGTGGGTGAAGCCCGCCTCCTGCGCCGCCTGCACGATCCACCGGCGCGTGGCGACGTCGATCGCGGGCCGATAGGTGGTGGGTACCACCACGGCCAGCGTCCCGCGCGCTTCGACACGCGCCGGGATATCGCGCAGGGCGAGCAGGCGTTGGAGGGCGCCAGCACCACCGGCATGCCTCTCGGAGCCCACCTCCGGGCTCCCCGCCGGCCGCTTCCCCGTCGCAACGTCGTGGTTGCGCGCGTCCATCGTCATGGTCCCGTGACGCCGCCAAGCACGTTGAGCGACCCCGAGCGAAAGCCCCGCAGGTCGATCGCCACGCGCGCGAACCCCGCCGCCCGTACCACTCCCGCCAGCTGCGAGGCGCGCTCGGGGGCGAGCCAGTGCTGCAGCGATTCGGCCGACAGCTCGACGCGCGCGAGGTCGTCGTGATATCGCACACGGACGTCGCCCGTGACACCGATCGCGCGGAGCGCCGATTCCGCGCGCTCCACCTGCGCCAGCCGC
The DNA here is from genome assembly GCA_027346425.1 of Gemmatimonadota bacterium. GTDB lineage: Bacteria > Gemmatimonadota > Gemmatimonadetes > Gemmatimonadales > Gemmatimonadaceae > SCN-70-22. The sequence continues at coordinate 4,913 of DAIESF010000162.1, forward strand.
TCAGGGGTGACGGCCGTACCGTACGGGAGGCGCGACGACAGGCAGGGGGACGACGGCTGCGACCAGGTCGGGATCCCCCGGCGCTGCGACAGGATG
>DAIESF010000164.1 GCA_027346425.1 Gemmatimonadota bacterium
CTCGTATTCCTCGAGCGCATCCTCGAGCGCCTCGATGTTCTCGACGTCGAGATGGTTGGTCGGCTCGTCGAGGATCAGGAGATTGGCGTGCGCGAGCGTCATGAGCGCGAGCGCCATCCGCGCCCGCTCGCCACCGCTCAGCGTCCCGATCTCGCGAAACACCTCCTCTCCGCTGAAGCCGAAGGCGCCGAGGTGATTCTGTACCGCGCCACGGTTCCAGAGCGGGCGCTGATTCTGGATTGCGTCCGCCATCGACATGCGGAGCGGGAGGTCGGCGAGGTCCTGGCGAAACCATGCGGGGGTGATCGATCCCCCGATCCGTGCCTCACCACCCGCCGGGGCGCGATCGCCGAGGAGGGTGGAGATGAACGAGGACTTCCCCGCGCCGTTAGGCCCGACGAGGGCGACGAAGTCGTTCCGTCGCAGGACGGATGTGAAATCCTCCACGAGCACGCGGCCGGGGACTTCCACGCGCAGCTCCTTGATCGCGATCACCTGGTCACCGCCGCGCTCGGCGACGTCGAACTGCAGTGACATCGCCGCCGGATCGCCCGGCGGAGGGGCGAGACGCGGCAGGCGCTCCAGTCGCTTGCGCTTCCCCTTGGCCTGGAAGGAGTTGACGCCGGCCAGGTTGCGCCGGATGTACTCCTCTTCCTTCTTCACGTACGCGCGCTGCTTCTCCAACTCGCGCTCGCGCGTTAGGCGACGCTCGGCACGCTGCGGGACAAACTGCGAATAGTTCCCCTTGTACCACTCGCTCGTCTTCCCCTCCACATGCAGGATGTGCGTGCAGATGGCGTCGAGGAAGGCGCGGTCATGCGACACGACGATGACCGTCTCGTTGGCGTCGCGCAGCCACTCCTGGAGCCAGGTGGTGGTGTCGAGGTCGAGGTGGTTGGTGGGCTCGTCGAGGAGGAGGAGGTCGGCAGGTGCAATGAGCTGCGCCGCCAGCCCCACGCGTCCGCGCTCTCCCCCCGACAGCGTCGACACCGGGCGCGTCTTGGACTCCTCGGCGTCGAAGCCCAGCCCCTGCAGCACCGCGTCGACCCGGGCGTGATAGATGTAGCCGCCGAGGTCGGCGAAGCGCTCCTGGTCGTGCCCGAATCGTTCGAGGAATTCGTACGTGAGGCGATCCCCGAGCTCCGCCATCTCCATGGCCTGTTCGGCGAGACGCTTCTCGAGGGCGATCACTTCACTCCACGCCGCCGCTCCCGCCTCCCAGACTGTGGTTGCGCCTTCAAATGCGCGGTGCTGGTCGAGCAGGGCATGCCGCAGCCCCGGCTTGCGTGCCACGCTCCCCACCGTGGGCCTGAGCTCCCCGGTGATGAGCCTGAAGATCGATGACTTGCCGGCGCCGTTGCGCCCGATGATCCCCCACCGCTCGCCGTCGGCGACGGTGCAGGAGACGTTCTTGAACAGTTCGGTCGCGCCAAAGGAGACGCCGACGTTGGCGAGGGAGAGGAGGGTCACGCGGAGATGGAAGGGGAGCAGGGAGGCGTCGGCGGCACGCGCTCCGGAGATGCGGCCACCGATACGACCACGGAAAGCTAACCGGCCAACACAATTCCTCCCGCGCTCCCCGCCTCTACCCCTCCCCCTTCATGGCCTGCGTCGCCTCGATCGCAAGCACTCGGCGCGCGGGCACCAGGCACGCGAAGAGCCCGACGACGATCACAATGCCGGCCGCAACGCCCATCGCTAGAAGCCCAGCGCCCAGCGTCGTGGTGTGGCCCTCCCCGTCTTCGGCCAGCTCGTTGACAAAGCGGAACGCCACCGGGAGACCGATCAGCGCTCCGACACCAATCTGCAAGAGCGAGCGGCGCAGGATCGTCAGGACGAGCGTCCGGCGCCCTCCCCCGAGCGCCGAACGGATGCCGATCTCGCGCGTACGCTCCGAGACGGAGAGCGACAGCATTGCGTAGAGCCCGGTGGTGGCGAGCACCACAAGGATCACGACCAGGAGCGCCAGTCCGCCGGCGATCGAGATCGTCAGGTACCAGTCACCCTGCCGCACGTCGCTCAGGACGACCGATCGCCCCACGATCAGCTCCGGGTCGACCGCGGCCGCAATTTCGCGGATGCGCGACGTGAGTGACTCCGGATTGCCCGCAGCGCGGATCGCTACCTGCATGGTGGGGATCTCGCCCGCTGCTGCGGGGAGATACACCGCCTCGCCGTGCTCGGGATTCATCATGTTCACGCCGAGGTGCCCGACCACGCCAACGATCTCGTGCCATCCGGCCTCTTTGGACACCGCCGAGGTTGGAAAGCGCACGCGACGGCCGATGGGGTCGCCCCCGTTGAGCATCCGCCCGGCAAACGCGGAGTTGACGATCACGACGGCCCGCGTGCTGTCCACGTCGGCGGACGTGAAATCGCGACCGGTGAGCACACGCTGTCCGAGACCGGCGAGATAGCCAACATCGACGCGCACGCTGCGCACCCATCGAGGGGGCGTGTCAGGGGGCAGATCCACCCCCTCCACGTCGATCGGCCGCATGCGATGCTCCATGCGCGGCAGCGCCTCGGCAATCGCCACGCTCCGGACGCCAGGTTCCTGCTCGAGCGCCGCCACCAGCGCGCGCTGCGTGTTCGCCGCGCGGTCAGCATCGCCGGAAGGTGACGCCGCGAACCGATCCGCCTCCGGCATGCGGAACTCGACGGCCAGGACCTCTGCAGCTGCAATCCCCGTCGCTCGATCGCTCGCCATCAGCACGTTCGCGTGCTTGCTCATCGCCAACGCCAGTCCCACGACGGCGACCGCCACCGCGATGTCGGCGACGACGAGGGCGCTGGTCCATCCGCCGAATCGCATGCGCGTCGGGCCACGAAGTGTCTGCTGGACCCAGCGGCCGGTAATGCGGATGGCCGGCGCCACACCCGCGACGGTCGCACTCAACACGGCAAGCACCACTGCCTGCAGCATCGTCCGCTTCGTGACGCCCAGCGAAAGCCAGTACGGAAGGGTCGACTCACCGGCGATCGCGGCGAGATTCACGTGCCCGAGAAGCCAGTCGATGGCGAGCACGCCGCTCGCCGCCGCCACCATCGCCAGCACAATCGTCTCCACGAAGACCTGCGTGACGATGCGCGAGCGGCTGGCGCCGAGTGCGGTGCGCATCGCCATTTCGCGGGCGCGGGTCGCGGTGCGCGCGTAGACGAGCATCGCCACATTGCCGCACGCCACCACCAGCAACGCCAGCGCCAGCGCCTGGACAAACCGGAACTCCGGGAGCGCGTCGAGTCCACCGCGCGGCAGGCCGAGGAACTGCAGGCCGAACGGCACGACCTCGGGGAGCAGCCTTGCGCGGGCCGCCGGAAGCTCCGGCCGATCGAGACGTGCGGTGGCGTCCAGTTCGGCCTGCGCCTGCTCCGGCGAGACGCCGTCGGCGAGGCGACCGACGATGCGCACACTGCGTTGCGCCGCTATCCCCTCCGCGACCACGCGCGGCAGTGGGAGCCACAACTGCTCGCTCGCCGGAAACCGAAATCCCTCCGGCATGACCCCAACAACGGTAAACATGCGTCGGCCGACGCGCACAGCACGCCCGATGACGTCGGGATCCGCACCGAAGCGCGCGGTCCAGAGATCGTGGCCAATCACGGCCACGGAAGGGGCGCCGCGATCCCCGTCGGCATCGATGAAGGCACGACCAAACTTCGGCGTGCTGCGCACGATCGCGAAGGTCGACGTCGAAACCTCCGCTCCCGCGACCGGCGCCGAGCGCCCGTCGTCGGTGGCAACGTTGTACGTGGAGGTGCTGATGGCGGCAATGCGCGAGAAACTCCCTAGTTCGCGCGACCAACGCTCGAAGTCCGCAAGCGTCGACGCGGTGACGCTCGACGTGACGGGATCCCAGAGTCGAATCGCCCGCACGCGATGTTCCGTGTCACCGGGAAGCGGCGCCTCGAGCGCGCGCGCGGCGTGCCCCGGAGCAAGTCCGATCGGGATGCCGACCGCAAGGGCGAAGACCGCGGCGAGGCTCAGCACGGGGTGCTTGCGCAGCATGCGCACCCCCAGCTTCACGTCGATCCACGAAAAGCGCGCCTCGTCGAACAGCGTGAGCCCGCGCGCGACTCGCGCGTCGGCGCGGTGGGTGTCCATGTGCCCGAACTCGAGCCGCGCGCGCCGGTCCGCGTCCTCCTTCGTGAGGCCGCGCCGACGCAGGTCGTCTGAACGCAGTTCGACGTGGAGACGAAACTCCTCATCCATCTCGGCGTCGACGACATCACCGTGAAGTACCGAGCGGCCCAGCGAACGCACCCTCGCGACAAGGCCGGCAAGCAACGGCCAATTGGGGAGCATCGACATCGGCCTAGGCCTCCCGCGGCGTGGCGGTGAGTGCGAGCGTCATGGCCTGCGCCAGCCGACTCCAACTCGCCCGCTCCTCGCCGAAGCGACGCTGGCCGAGGGCAGTAAGGCGGTAGTACCTGGCCCGCCGGTTGTTCTCCGAGATCCCCCACTCGCTCTCGATCAGCCCCTGGTGCTCCAATCGGTAGAGCGCCGGATACAGCGCCCCCTGCTGCACGAGGATCGCCCCCTTCGAGATGCGCTCGATGCGCAACAGGACCCCGTAGCCATGCACCGCGCCAAGCGAGATAGCCTTGAGGACGACAAGGTCGAGGGTACCGGGCAGCAGATCGGCCTGTTGAGGCATGCCTTCTCCTATAGCGCTTAGGAGAAGCATGGCGCCACTCCCCTAAGCCGTCAAGGAGAGAAGACATCCCGCAGCCTCTCGTGAATCGGCGCCCGCGCGGAGTTGCACACCGTTAGCGTCGGCGGGCGCTGTCGAGAAAACTCCTGGTCTGCTGGCCGACGAGATCGATCAGATTGCCCATGGCCACTTCCATATCGACCAGGTGCAGGCCAAGCGGCTCCACCAGGTCCCCTTGAATGTCACGGCTCGCCGGACTGCCAGGACCACGCTGGACCGACACCTCGAGATACGAGGCGAACGCGTTGGACTTGCACTCCCCCGTGAGCAGCCCCACGACACGCACCATGGGCGTCGTGATGGGACGTCCGCCAACGGTCCACGGATCGGCAGGCCCCATCGGCAGGGCCGTTGCGCCTGCCGCGTCGAAGTAGCCGTTGAGGGCGGCCTCGCCGCCGCCGAGTGCCGCGGGATTGGTACACGCCGCGACGAGTGTCGAATCCTCCGACCGCCCGAAGCGCGTGGTCGCCGACGGCGGAGCGGTGGCGCGAAATGATGAATACGCCACGACGCAACCGGTCTGCGTGGCAGCGCGACAGAGCGGCATGTGCGCGAACGTGCCGCCTACGTCTCGCCCGCGAGGCGCAAGGATGCCATCCGGTCCGCCAATGAGCAACGCGGAGACGATGCGTGACTGCACCGGCGTCCCCTCGATCTCGCGGCGGATCAACGCGGTCAGGATGCTGGTGCCCTGCGAGTGCCCGATCAGCACAATCCCACGATTGCCATTGTCGTGCGCGAGGTAATAGCGCCACGCAGCGCGGACGTCCTGGTATCCTGGCCCCAGGAAATCGGGTGACGCAATGCCGGCGGCGTTCGCACGACCCATGGCGGCGAGGGTGAGTTGCCGGTACATGGGCGCGAACAATCGACACTTCGTGCCGAACCGCGCCAGCTGCAATCGCACGACGTTGCGCTCGGCGGCGTCGGGGACGAGATCACTGAGCGACGAAGTATCCGTCGACACCGTGGGATATACGTAGAAGCAATCCACCGGCGCCTGTGGATCCAGCCGCGCGCGCTCAACCGTGGAGCGCCCGTCGCGATCGAGCACGGTGGTGGAAAGATCCACATCGCACGCTCCTGGCCGGCCGGGGCGACAGAGCCATACCTGCGGGTTGCCGTAGTCAGTCGAGGGCGATGCGGCTGTGGTCTGCGCGATTGCGTCCGTCGCCGCAATCGCAAGGGCCAGCAGAGCAAGGGGCGACAGTCTTCTCCGCATACGTGCGGTAGCCTCAATGAGAATGTGAAGCGCGGATGTCGCGTCGTCGAACTAGCTGGATCACGCCGTCCGTCGAGGTGTGATCCATGATCTTGGACTTCTCATGCGCCCTCGCTCGGCTCCGTCGGCACCGGGAAGCGTTCCTGCAGCCACGCCTGCCACCGCGGCGTTTCGCGCGCGACGTTCTCGGCCGCCTGATCGCCGTACAGGTAAAAGGTCAACGTCGCCATCACCGCGTCGCCGAACTCGATCGTGCCCAGGGCGGCGGTGCCGGGCCCCGGCTTGTCGAGCCGCAGCAGGGCGCCGTATGGGCTCTGGCTGACGTACTCCACGACGCCGCCAAGCGCCGGGGTGCCTGCTGGAACAGCCCAGCGCTCCCCCTCGCCCACGCCATTCAGCCCCACCTCCGCGGTCAGCATCGCCCACGCGTCCGCTGGCGTTCCCGCCACGGGAGCCATGAACTGCATGATCGCGGAGCGCTGCCCACGGAAGTGCGCGAGATAGAGCCGCAGGATGCGGAAGATGCCGGGCCACCCCTCTTCGGAGCCGGTTAGTTGTCCGTCCCAGTCGTCGGTGCTGGCGAACAGGCTCTGCACCACGCGAACGACGCAGACTCCCCCCGCCCGCGCTTCGACGCTGAACTCGGCTGCGATCGGCGGAGATCCCGGGACCCAGCCCGATCCCTCCTTCAAGAACCTCCTCGGCGGATCCCACACCGTCACCACGGAGCGGGACTCCATGCCGGCGCCGAAATCCAAGGTGACCGCGACGGGCTTCCCCCCCTCCTCCTCGAACCGGGCGGGCACGAACCACGCCGAAATGCCCGGCCCGGTGGCGATGGCCTGCCAGACCTCCTCGGGCGTGCCGGGGACCTCGATTTCAACCTGGATCGAACGGCGTCCAGAAGCTTCTTTCTTCACGCTCATGATGGCTCCTCAGGCTCGGATTTCTGCGGAAGCGGGTGCGCCACGACCACCAGCCGGTGCGCGCGGCCGCCGGGGGCGGATTCATCGTGGTACTTCGACACGAGTCTCGTGATGGCGTCGGTGAGCTCGGCGCTGAAGGCCGCCCGGTCCGCCGCCGACCGGAAGCGAACCTCGGTGTCCACCGCCAGGGTCGCGAGGCGTTTTCCCGTCTCGGTCGCGCGACGTACGAGGCCGCCCACATCACGGATGAGCCGCGCGCCCAGTGCAATGAGATAGCTCGCGCTGAGTCGATCGACTTCCCGATCCGGATCGGCGGCGACGGGACCCAAGGCGCTCGGCGAAACGACGTACGAAGCGGCCGAGGCGACGAGCAGCCGTTCCGTCAGCCCTCCCCACCTGCGTTCCTCGGCCAGCCGCACCAGCCCGTGCTCCTCCAGCGCGTGCAGGTGGTAGTTGACCTTTTGCCGAGCCAGGCCGACCCGCGTGGCCAGCGTCGCCGCCGACGCGGGCTCCGCCAGTTCGGAGAGGAGCCGGCTTCGCATCGGCTCCATGGCCACCGTCGCCGCCGCGGGATCCTCGATGACTTGGATGTCGAGCATGGATAGACGGTACTATTGACAATTTTTCCTGTCAAGGAAGATTCCTGAGCGATCTCGGCCGACCCATCCTGTGATGTGCCTGCGGAAGAAGGCCGACCTGCGCGTGCGGCGCCGCCTCATTCGTAGCGCGTAGTAGCCAATACTTATGTATTGCCCTAAGTAATATGTGGATGTAGAATCCGCCAGTCAGATCGGACAACCCGAACGTTTGGATGGTGCCGGACATGGTTCACCCCGCAGCCGCTGACGAAGTGTTTCACGCCTTGTCCAACCCGACTCGGCGGAAAGTCCTGGAGCGACTGTCTGTCGGACCAGCCACCGTCAGCGAACTGGCGGCGCCATTCGACATGCAACTCCCGTCGTTCGTGCAGCACCTCTCGGTGCTCGAACAGAGCCGACTGGTGAAGTCGAAAAAACGCGGGCGGGTGCGGACGTATGAGATCGCACCCGAACGACTCAAGGTCGCTGAGGACTGGCTCACCGCGCGTCGCCAGTTGTGGGAAGCTCGACTGGACCAGTTCGACCGCTACGTCAAACAACTCAAGGAGAAGGAGTCAGACGCATGAGCACGCCAATCGCCCTCGATCCGAAACTCTATTTCGCCATCGAACGGTTCATCGACGCTCCCCCGCGGCTCGTCTGGGAAGCGTTGACGAAACCGGAGCATCTCAAGGAGTGGTACATGCCCAAGGCCTGGGGGCGTGTGGCGCGGGCCGAGTTGGACGTGCGGCCGGGCGGCATCATCAGCATCGACATCGCAGTGGGAGACGGACCGGCGTCTCCCAACGTCGGCTGTGTACTGGAAGTCATTCCGATGGAGCGACTCGTCTGGACCTCCATGTTGTTCCCCGGCTATCGTCCGGCTGTCTTCGACGACATTCCGATCACCGCCATCATGACGATGGAACCCGTGGGTACCGGCACTCGCTACGTCTTCACGGCGCTGCACCGGAATGAAGCGGACCTCGAGACAAACAAGGCGTCGGGTTTTTACCAGGGCACCGAGATCGCCGTCGATCAGCTCGTGGCGCACGTGCTCGCGATGACGTAGTGCGGGGCGACTCGCGGCGAACGGGGCGGGCATCGACACACGGGTTTCGAGAACAGGGGAGGCGTGTTGTCGGCCCTACGTTCACTGTCCGCTGCGGCGGGACATCATATGAGCGCACGGCGGAACGCGCAGCGTACCGCCGTGCGCGCTGTACTCGGCCGCTGTTCGCTTTCTCTCGAAGTCTCGTGTGGAGCGCGAGGTAGCCGACCGGAACGGTCAGGGGTTCTGCACGATCGCCGCCATGGTACGACCAAGGAAGCTGAACAGCGATTCGAATCGGCCCTTCGCTTTGGTCTTCGCGCCCTCGCGCGGGACGCCCTGACCCCTGGCGATCACGTAAATCCTGCCTGTCCCATCATCGATCTCGAATGCGCCGGTTCCGAGCACGCCGGCACTCTTCGTCACGGTGCCTGCGACCTTTACCGTCTTGCCTTCGTACTTCTGTGGCTGGTCAAGCAGGTCTCGGATGCGAATCGTCCCTGCGCACGCGTTCACGCCAGTCAGCACCATTCCGAGCAGCAGGCTCCCTCGAAAGCGGCGCGCGAAAACCGTGGTCATGTTGCCCCCCTGCTGAGTTTGCCTGCCGTGATCCATCGCTTGAAACGTGTGCCCGAAGCTCGTCAGGCGTGCGCGCGACGGCAAGAGTGGAATCGAGGCCAAGAGGTGAGACGTGCAAGCCACCGCGAGTTGCCAGCGAACGACAGGGTCTCACGGAACGGACCGTGCCGAGCGGCCTAACGTCAGCCGGCATCGACCACGAACTCCGCGTTTCCGTAGAAGTCGGTGGTCGCCTCGCGAAATTCCGTAAGGCCGGCGTTGAGGTACTCGACGGTAAGGTCGTGCAACTCCGGAAGACCAGTCACCGCGGCGGCGCCCCGCGGGAAGGCCGTGGCATCGGGAGCAAACATCGATTCGATCAAGCCGATGTCGCCCGTGAGATGGGCTTGGGTGAAGCGCGCGTTCTGCTCCCCAATGAGCCGTCGCGTTGCGTCCACGTCGAAGGGCGGCGGCTCGGCGCGGGTGGATGTGGGCGCTGGTCCTACCGGCGCGCGTCGAATCGGTCCCCCGACGCCCCCTTCCCTTCGCTTGGCAAGCGGACCGGACGGCCCGCGAGGCGCGCCGGCGAGGCGGAGGTCGCGATACCGCCCGCCGCTCCTCGCGCGACGGGGGATCACGCCGTATACTCGACCCACCCCGATTGGATTTCCTACCGACATCGACCGCATCTACACGTTGCAGTGCGCCCCATTCCCCGATGCGCCGTCCTCAACGTCGGCCAGGTGCATGGCGGCGTGAGCTTCAACAACGGAATCCCGCAGGAGCGCTGCTTCACGATCGACCTGCGCACCCCCGATCCGGTCCTCCTCGATTCACTCCACCGCACCGTCGAGCGCATCGAGCGCGAATCAGCGGAGCAGGAGCGAGTCGGCCTGCGCGTGGAAGTCGACGAGAAGCTCGAGGCCGGCGGGACGTCGGCGTGGTGCGCAAGATCTCCAGCATCGCGATCGGCCGCGTCTATGGCGGCAACCAGCACACCTTCACCGAGTGGGCCGACGGGCCGAGCGCGCTCCCGGCCACGAAGATGGTCGTCCTGCTCGCCACGACCTTCGGCGATGGAATTCGCACCACCCCGTCGACCATCATCCCCTGATGCTGGAGCCGCAGCGTACGCTCCCGCCCTCACCCATCGACATCGCCGGGCGATGCCGGCGATGCTGCGCTACCGGCACCATGTGCGTCGTGGTGTGTTAGCGCCGCATCATCGCCGACTCCCGATTCTCCAGCTCCTCGACTCATGGCCTACGCCCACCCGCGCGTCATCAACCTGATCCCCAACGGTTCGCAGCAGCTCTGGACCATCGACGAGGGGGAGGCGCGCCGTCGCCTCATCGCCGCCGATCCCGACGCGGTGCTGGCGATCGACGGTTCGTTCGCCCTGGTCGAGCAACGGGAGGAGCGCGTCCTGCTCGCGCGCAGTCTCGACCGCCCGCTGCGCTACTTCCTGGCCAAGGCGACCGAGGGACCGGTGCTGATCGTCGCCGAGCGCATCGACGAGATCGCCGCCGAACTCGGGAGGCACGGGTGGCAGGATCAGTTCCACCCGAGCTATACCCGCATGGTCCCGGCCCATCACGTCACGACGCTGCGGCTCGTGGGATGCCCCGACCCCAACCCGCAGCACCTGCGCTTCTTCGACCCGCCGCGCGGTACGCTCCCCGCCGACCTCGACGTGATCGGGCGTGCCTATATCGAGGCGCTCTACGCCGAACTGCGCGCCTGGCTCGCCGTGCAGGATCCGTCGGCGCCGATCGGCGTCTCCTTCTCAGGGGGGATCGACAGCGGCGCCGTCCTCCTCGTCCTGCACGCCCTCCTGCTCAACGAGGGACAGTCGGGAGCGCGCCTCAAGGCCTTCACCCTGTCGATCGACGGAAAGGGCGACGATCTTCGCCAGGCGCGCGAATTCCTCGCCCGCACCTCCCTGGAGATGTACGGCGAGGCGGTCGACGTGGCCGCCAGCGCGCTCGATCCGTTGAGTGCGGTCGCGATCATCGAGGACTACAAGCCGCTCGACGTGGAATGCGCGGCGGTCAACCTCGCCCTCCTCGCCGGGATCCGAGAGCGCTACCCCGAATGGCGCCTCCTCGTCGATGGCGACGGCGGCGACGAGAACCTCAAGGACTACCCAATCGAGGAAAACAGCGAGCTGACAATCCGGAGCGTCGTCAACAACCGCATGCTCTACCAGGAAGGGTGGGGCGTCGACTCGATCAAGCATTCGCTCACCTACTCCGGCGGCTTCAGCCGCGGCTGCGTGCGGAGCTTCGCCTGCGCACGCGCCCACGACTTCGTCGGCTTCAGTCCCTACGCCCGCCCGTCGGTGATCGCGGTCGCCGAGGCGATCCCCTTCGCCGAGTTGACGCAGGGGTCGCACGAGCGGCTGTACGCCCTCAAGGGCGAGGTCGTGGCCCGCGGGATGCGCGCCGTCCTCGGACTAGAGATGCCGATCTTCCCCAAGCGACGCTTCCAGCATGGCGCCGCCGACGCCGAGCGACTCCCGGCGCTCTTCCCCATGAGCGAGGCGCGCTACCGTCGACACTTCGAGGCAATGCATCTGGCGATGGTGTGAGCGGGTCGGCGACCGACCGAAGAATTCGCGCCCTGCGCCCGCCCCGGCCGGCCGTCGACCCGGAGAAGGCGCACGGCTTCCTGCTCGAGGATGAGCGCCGTCCGGGCGGCGCCGTCGAGCGGGCACTGACCGTCTTCCTCTCGGGGGCGGAGTGCCCGTTCACGTGTGCCTTCTGCGACCTGTGGCGATGGACCATCGAGGGTCCGACGCCGCCCGGTGCCCTCACGCGTCAACTCGCCGCGGTGCTGGCGGCGACGGCCGGGGAGCGTCCGCGCCCGGCGCGGCTCAAGCTGTACAACGCCAGCAACTGGTTCGACCGGCGCGCCGTCCCTCGCGAGGACACCGAGGCGATCGCCGCCCTGGCGGCTCCCTTCACCGCGGTGACGGTCGAGTCGCACGCGAGCACGATCGGCGACGCGACGCTCGACTTCGCCGAGCGCCTCGCCGGTCGTCTCGAAGTCGCCGTCGGACTGGAGACGATCCATCCGGAGGGGGCCGCTCAGCTCAACAAGCGTCTCGACCTCTCCCGCTTCGACCAGGCCGCGCGCTTCATCGCCGACCACGGACTCGATCTGCGTGTCTTCGTCCTGCTGGGCGCTCCCTTCGTCCCCGCCGAGGAGTCGGTGGAGTGGGCCATTCGCAGCGCCCGCTACGCGGTCGAACGCGGCGCCGCTGTCGTCTCGATCATCCCGGTGCGCGCCGGCAATGGCGAAGTCGAGCGCCTCGCGGCGCTCGGGCACTTCACGCCGCCGACGCTCGCGGCACTGGAGTCGGCGCTCGCGCGCGCCGTGGACGAGCTGCCGCGGACGGTCGTCACCGTTGACCTGTGGGATGCCGCGACGTTGCCGGGGTGCGAGGCCTGCCGCGACGCGCGCATCGCCCGTATGCACCACATGCAGCTGACGGGGGCGCCGGAGCCGGCGATCGCCTGCGCGGCCTGC
>DAIESF010000178.1 GCA_027346425.1 Gemmatimonadota bacterium
GCGGTCATCGCCCAGGCGTCGCGCAGCAGCTCGAGCAACGGCGCGCGCGCCACGCGGTCCAGGCGGACGCCGACCCAACGCCCGCCCCATGCGTTGCGAAAGGTCTCGGGATCCTGCCGCACCAGCGCGTCCAGACTCGCAGGGGAGATCTTCACCGATACGGTATCCCCGTCGCTGGGGAGCGAGGCGAAGATCTTGTCGCGCACTCGCAGGTCGGCGTGTCCCATGTGCGCCCCCTCGTGTGCTTCGGGGAGCGACAGGGCCAAACGACGCACGTCGTCCTGCGTGAGTCGGCGTGACGGCATGAGGGGGGCCGACCGCGGTGGGAGAAAGGAACGTGAACTCCCGCAATCATCGGACGCGCCGCCGGTCACGTCAATGCTCCGCGGCGGGGCCCACCCCCTCCCTTACGACCCGCTGCAGCAGACTCGAGCGCCCGAAGCCAGCGCGGTCAACGCTTCCGCACCAGCACGCGCCAGGTCTCCGGCCCTTCCTCCAGGTAGTCGAAGCTGAACGCGTCATCACCGCGCGTTGCACGCAGCGTGTAGTACATGCACTTGGGGTCGTGGTCGACCGTCAGCTCGAGCGCCGCATTGGCGGCCAGTCCTTCATAGGCCCCCATGATGCACGCAAAACGTTCCTTCGGCTCCACCGACCGCACGTCGAGGCGATGCGTCTCACTCATGCTGCGTCCCCGGTAGCGGTCGGGGATTCCAGTATCACCGGCGACGCATCCGACGCGCGACTCCCGCACCCCACCCTCCTCGTCTCCCGAGCCACGTCGCCCACGTCACGTGGACGCGCGTTGAGCTCGGGGCCGGGATGACCGCTCCACCAAAGCCGGACAGCGCCAGCCGCGCCATGAGCTCACCCACCCCGCGCCCCTCGTGCATCACACTTTGAGCAACGGCGCATCGGGCATCGCCTCCGACGACAGCCCCGACCGCATCACGGCTGTACCCGGGAGATCTCGACCCGCCACACCGCAGGCCCCTGCTCGAGGTAGCTCCACCCGAACTCCCCCTGATGCTCGTATTCGAACTGGTAGCGGAGCGGCCGGGGGTCGTGGTCGTTCAGGAGAACGAACGACTCACCCGGCTTGAGCGCGGCAAAGGTCTGGAAGATGGCCGGGTGCTTCTCGCGGGGGGGAATCACCCGCACATCGAGCGTGCGCGCATCAGACATATCGTGCCTATCCTACGCTGAGAGTGGAATTGCGGCTGCCGGCAACGCCCGGCGGATGACGACGTGCACGCGGTCCGGCGACACCGCGCGGACCTCGTGCGTGAACCCCCGCTCCGCGAGCTTCGGGAGGAGGAACTGCGGTACCCTCACGTTCACCTGCACCAGCGTCCCGCCGTCGGGGAGCGACTCGATGGCTGCCAGCGTGTGGGCCAGTGGCTCCGGAGGCTCCATCCCGCGCACGTCGAGGACCGCCACGTCGGGGTAGAACCACACGCGCCAGTCGTCGGCGGCGAGCGCCTCGGTGTGGTGCAGGAACCCTTGCTTGGCCATGACGGCATAGAGCGGCGCGGGCTCGAAGATCGCGCGGACGACGAGCGCCCCACCCGGCGGCACCTCGCGGCGCGCCGCCATGATGCGCGCGAACGGCTCGCGACCGGCGCGCAGCTCCTCCCTCACATCGGCCTCCACGATCCGCGACGCTTCCACCACCTGCAAGGCCAGCGGGTACGACTCCACCAATGGGTTCACCATGCTCCCTCCTTGATCATCCCGGGATGCCACGCGGGATCCCAGGTGAGAATCGGTTCGACGTGCGTGATACCGGGAACGAACGACGCGGCCTGCACGATGCCGTTGGTGATGTGCGCCTGCATCGGACAGCCACGCGTGGTGAGCGTGAAGGTGATCCGCGCGGTCTCTCCATCCACCTCCACATCGTACACGAGCCCGACGGTCACGATGTCGAGCCCGATTTCGGGATCGATCACGGTGCGCAATGCATCTCGCACCACGACCTCCGACGGGGCGTGCGACGGCGTGTTCATGGCAACCTCACGGCCTCTGCCTTGCGATGGCGAACATTTGCGCCGACTCGGTCACGACTCCCGCGGCAAACACCACTCCACCCACCCGCACCGCCGGCGCGATGCCGGCGCCAACCGACACCACGAGCGTGGCAACGCCAACGACGAGCAGTGCGGTCGCGCCGTTGGCCACCGGCTGCGAGTAGAGGTCGGCGACCCGCGGGAGCGGCCGCGTTCCGGCCAGCGGGCCGAAGTGACGGTTCCATACCAGGAACGGGACGATCTTGTAGAAGTGCGCAGCCACGAACAGCGCGCAGGCAAGCACGACCAGCATGACGTACGCCGTGTCCACGCTCGCCGTGCCGCCCCCCGCCAGCACCACGGCGGCGACGGGGAGCGCCACCGCCAGCATGCCGAGGGCTGCCGCCGCCAGCCGCAGCCCCGGATCGAGCGCCGGCCGATGGCGCCGCCGATAGAACTCGCGCGCCTGCAGCAGGAAGGCCACGACACCGGCGGCGATGCACAGCGCGGGCAGCTCCCGCCCCACCACCGGCAGATGGTGCAACACCGACAGCATCGCCGCCCCGCTTCCCAGCAGCGCGACCGCATACTTCGCGAAGTGCTCGCGCCCCCCGTGGCTCAGGAGGAACATGGGGAGCAGCCGCTGCGACACGCCGACCATCACCAGCAGCACCCAGCCGGCGAGGGCGATGTGCAGGTGCGTCCCTAGCGCCAGCGGGCGCACCCCGCCGAGGAATCCGGTGCGCAGGTTCACGCCCAGCGCCGCCCCCAGCACCAGCGTCACGCCGAGAAAGACCGCCGCGCCACTGATCGCCCACCAGGTCACGTTCCGCCGCTCGGCACGGCGAAGCGTCACGCCAAGATTCGCCAGAAAGAGCACGAGACCAGTGACTAATGTAGCAATGCCGCCAAGCAACAGCGCCCCATTGCCCCGCATGACACCCAGCACGAACATCGTGACTCCCGGGACGTGCAACGCGAACGTGGCGTGCGCCACACGCTCCGACGCGATCGGCTGGCCGAGCGCGACGGGAAGGAACTGGTAGAGCGCCCCCATGATCGAGGTGGTGAGCCATCCGAGCGTGAAGAGATGCGTCACCCCGACCAGGCGCGGCGACGCGTAGGCACCCACAGCCAGCGTCGGCCCCACCCACACGACGCCCAGCGCCCCCGCAACCAGGAAGCACATGGCCGCAGCGAAGTGCTCGCCGGGAAGCCGCAGCGGCGGCGAGGTCACGCCGCCCCTGCCGGCATTTCCGCCTCCAGCTGCAACGACTCCCGCACGCGCCGGGCGACCACCCGCATGGCGACGGCGATCCCCGAGAGCGGCGCCGCGACCATGGCCGGGGCGCCGCGGTCGCCGTCGGTGACGGCGCGTTCCTCGAACGGAAGCTGTCCCAGCAATTTCACCCCCGTCGACTGCTCGAGCACCACGCCGCCACCGCTACCGAACGGGTGCGACTGGTGGCCGCACGCGCACACCGCGCGACTCATGTTCTCCACCACCCCCAGCAGCGGGACGTCGAGCGTGCGAAACATCTCGATGGCCTTGGCGCCCTCGAGCGCCGCAA
This sequence comes from Gemmatimonadota bacterium, assembly GCA_027346425.1. Lineage (GTDB taxonomy): Bacteria > Gemmatimonadota > Gemmatimonadetes > Gemmatimonadales > Gemmatimonadaceae > SCN-70-22. Next base: position 3,581 of record DAIESF010000178.1, read on the forward strand.
GACGCTGCGGGGTGGTCACGACGATTGCGCCATCCACG
>DAIESF010000179.1 GCA_027346425.1 Gemmatimonadota bacterium
TGCGAGTCTGGACGCGCTGGTGCGGCAGGATCCCGAGACCTTTCGCAACGCATGGGGCGGGCGTTGGGTCGGCGTCCGCCTGGACCGCGTGGCGCGCGCGCCGTTGCTCGAGCTGCTGCGCGACGCCTGGGCGATGACCGCGCCGAAGTCGCTCGTGGCGATGCCCGACACGGGGACCAATCGGGCGCCCGCGCGCCGCAAGCGACGGTGAGCGTGCACCGGCTTTGGTCCCGGCCGATGATTGCCCCGTTCATGAGCAGTCCAATAACGTTGTCCGCAATACCTACGGCCGTCGCCGGCCCCGTTCGGTGACCATTCGACGGAGGAGATGATGAGCGGTGTACGCGTGCTGGTCGGAACGAAGAAGGGGGGGTTCGTCCTCGAATCGGACGGGAAGCGCGACAAGTGGACGGTGACCGGCCCCCACTTCGGCGGCTGGGAGATCTACCACATGAAGGGCTCCCCGGCCGATCCCAACCGGATCTACGCCTCGCAGACCAGCGGGTGGTTCGGGCAGGTGATGCAGCGTTCCGATGATGGAGGGAAGTCGTGGGAGCCAGTGGGGAACGAGTTCGCCTATCAGGGGGAGACGGGGACCCACCAGTGGTATGACGGGACACCGCACCCGTGGGAGTTCAAGCGCGTCTGGCACCTGGAGCCGTCGCTCCACGACCCCGACACGGTATATGCAGGGGTGGAGGACGCGGCGCTCTTTCGCACCACCGACGGGGGAAAGAGCTGGCACGAGCTGCCGGGGCTGCGGCGCCACGCGACGGGGAACCGCTGGCAGCCTGGGGCCGGCGGGATGGGGTTGCACACGATCCTCATCGACCCCACAAATCCGCAGCGTCTCTACATCGCCATCTCGGCCGCCGGTGCATTCCGCTCGGATGACGGGGGGGAGTCGTGGAAGCCGGTGAACCGCGGCCTCACGTCGAAGTACATCCCCGACCCGAACGTCGAGGTGGGGTTCTGTGTCCATCGCCTGGCGATGAACCCGTCGCGCCCGGACCGGCTCTACATGCAGCTGCACTGGAACGTGATGCGCACCGACAACGCCGCCGAGTCGTGGGAGCTGGTGAGCGGCAATCTCCCGAGCGACTTCGGCTTTCCCATCGAGGTGCACGCGCACGATCCCAACACGGTATACGTCGTCCCCATCAAGAGCGATTCCGAGCACTATCCGCCAGATGCAAAGCTGCGCGTGTACCGCTCGCGCACGGGCGGGACGGAATGGGAGGCACTGACCAACGGCCTCCCCCAGGAGCACTGCTACGTGAATGTCCTGCGTGACGCGATGTCGAAGGACACGCTGGATGACTGCGGGATCTACTTCGGCACGACCGGGGGGCAGGTCTACGTGTCACCTGACGGTGGCGATCACTGGAAGGCGATCGTGCACGACCTTCCGCCGGTGCTGTCGGGGGAGGTGCAGACGCTGTCATGATCCAGGTGATCATCCCCTTCCACTTGCAGACGCTGGCGAAGACCGGCGCCGAGGTGGCGCTCGAGGTGGAAGGGGCGGTGACGCAACGCGCAGTGCTCGATGCGCTGGAGGCGCGCTACCCGGCGTTGCGCGGAACGGAACGCGACCACGTCACGCAGCGCCGCCGCCCGTTCCTGCGCTTCTTCGCCTGCGGCGAGGACCTGTCGCACGATGCGCCTGACGAGCCGCTCCCCGCGGCGGTGGCGGCGGGAAAGGAGCCGTTCATGATTGTGGGGGCGATTGCCGGAGGGTAATGTTGCCGGTCGCCGAGCCTCCTCCCCTCCTCCCGAGCGTGCCCCGATGACGACGTCGGCGTCTCCCCTCTCTCAGGCGGCGATCGGAAGCCCGACGCCACGGCCTTCATACCGGCACGCACACTGGTACTTCCTCGCGGCACTTGCCGCCATCGTGGGTGGATTCTGGCCGTCGTTCTTCCGCCCGCTCGGTGCCGGCGACGCGGGGCACACCATCCATGGGGTCACGGCGACGCTCTGGATCGTGGTCCTCATAACGCAGTCGTGGCTGATGTCGCGCGGGCTGGTCGCGTGGCACCGTCGCGTGTCGCGCCTTGCCTTCGTCCTCCTCCCGGTCCTGTCGGTCAGTGCGCTTTACATGGTTGGGGTGATGATGCACAACCCCGACATGCCACCGTTCCTCCCGCCACTCCTCGCGTTCATCGATCTTCCGTCGATCGCCTTCCTGCTGCTCCTCGTCGGGCTGGCGCTGCGCAACGTGCGCACGCCGGCGGCCCACAAGCGATTCATGTCGGCCACCGTGCTCCTCGGCTTTCCACCAGCGCTCACACGCCTGTATGCGACAGTGTTCGCCCCGCAGGTCGATTTCATGATGGCGTTGCATGGGAGTTTGCTGACGGTGGAGGTGATCCTCGTGGCGTTGATCATCACCGACCGAAGGATGGGAGAGCGGAGACTCGCCTATCCGCTGTCGCTCGCGTTCTTCGCGGTCGTGCACGCGCTGATGCTGCCGGTGGCGTCGAGCAAGTGGTGGAACGACGTCATGGGGTGGTACGGCGGGCTGTCGGTATTCACCTGACGAGTCGTCGTTCGTACGCCTGAGTACGTCAACGCACCCCCGTGACGACTGCGCCCGGGGTACGGCTGCCACCCGAGTGATCGCGGCCTCGTCCATAACGCGACGCCCCATCGAATTCCATCCTCGGATGGATGGCGGCGAGCCCGCACGCAACGTGTATTAAGGGTTTCGTGCGAACGCTCACACGGTGGAACACGTGCGTCTGCGTCTCACCCCGCTTGACGGAGATAGCGCGCGCCCTCACCCTGTGAATGGGTCGCCGATGGCGACCTACGTCCCCAGGCGAGAAGAT
>DAIESF010000183.1 GCA_027346425.1 Gemmatimonadota bacterium
AGCCTCGCCGTCGTCGCGCCGCCGCGGGCCCTCGGCATGCTCCGCAAGGCCTACAGCGCCCACGTCAAGGCGGCGCTGGTCGCCGAGATCGACAAGGACCTCGTCGCCCTGCCGGTCAAGGACATCGAGGTCCACCTCTTCGGCAAGCGCAAATAGACCGGCCGCTCAGGTCCCGCCGCGGAGCGCCCGCAGCGCGTTGAGGATGACGGCGACGTCAATTCCTTCCTGGACCAGGGCACCGGCCACCGGGGGGAGGTAGCCGAAGGCCGCGACGATCATCCCGATCCCGCTCAGGCCGAGACCGACGAGGATACTCTGCCTGGCGATGCGCAGCGTCCCTTGGGCGATACGAATCGCCTCGCCCACGCGCGACAGGTCGTCGATGAGGATCACGACGTCCGCGGCCTCGGCCGTGATGCCGCCGCCGTGGCCGGCGAGCGCGATGCCGACGTCGGCCCGGGAGAGCGCCGGTGCGTCGTTGGTGCCGTCTCCCACCATGAGCACGCGCCCCTCGCTCCTGGACAGCTCGGTCACCCGGTCCACCTTGTCGCCCGGGAGGAGGTCGCCGACCGCCTCGGCGATCCCGACCTGGTCGGCGACGGACCGCGCGTTGCGCGCGCTGTCGCCCGAGAAGAGCAGGGTTCGGCGCACACCTAACGATTCCAGCTCGGCGAGCAGCGGGGCGGCCGACGCGCGCACCCGGTCGTCGTAATCCACGGCGCCGCGGAGGGCGCCGTCGATCGCGACCATCGCGCGCAGCGTCGTGGTGTCGTCGTCGAGCGGCGTTGCGTGCTCCGTGGCAAGCCCCAGCTGCTCGTAGATGTACCCGCGTGACCCGATCATCACCTGGTGGCCTTCGACCTCGCCCGTGACCCCTCGTCCCGGCGCCTCGTGCACATGCACCGGGGTGGGGAGCGTCCCCACCGCCTCGCGCGACGCCTCCGCCAGCGAGCGCGCCAGCAGGTGCCCGGCCCGCTGCTCCACCGCGCCGACCAGCCGCAACAGGTCGCGCTCCGTCATCCCGTCGAGCCCCCGCACCCGGCTCACGCGAGGGCGCCCTTCGGTGATCGTCCCCGTCTTGTCGAAGACCGCCACCTCGGCGTCGGACAGCCGTTCGAGCGCCGAGCCGCTGCGGACGATGATCTGGCGCGTCGCCGCCCGGTTGATCCCGCCGATGATCGCGATCGGCGTCGCGAGGATCAGCGGACAGGGGGTGGCCACCACGAGCACGGCCAGCACCCGCGTGGCGTCGCCCGTCGCCATCCAGGTCACGGCGCACACCACCAGCGTTGCCGGCGTGAACCAGCCGGCATATCGATCGGCCAGCCGCTGCAACGGCGACTTGGAGGCCTCGGCGGACCGCACCAGGTCCACGATGCGGGCGTACTGGCTCTGGCTGGCCAGCGCCGTGGCCCGCATGACAAACGCCCCGCTGCCGTTGAGCATCCCGCTCATCACTCGCGCTCCGGGAACGACCAGCCGCGGCACCGACTCACCCGTCAGTCGCGACGTATCGAGTTCCGTATGCCCATCGACGATCTCGCCGTCACACGGGATGACCTCACCCGGGCGCACCAGCAATCGGTCGTCGACCACGATCGCGTCGACGGCGATGTCGTCCTCTCCACCCTGCACCACGCGGTGCGCCACTCGCGGCGCAGCATCCTCGAGCGCGCGCACCGCGGCCGACGCCCGTCCCTCCGCATAACGCTCGAGCGCCTCGCCACCGGTCTGCATCAGGACCACGACCAACCCGGCAAACGGCTCCCGCAAGGCCAGCGAGGAGCCAATGGCGAGCGCGGCAACCACGTCGGTCGCAAAGTTGCCGCGCAAGACGGCAGCGAGCGTTCGCACGAGCACAGGAAGTCCGGTGATCGCGAGCGCCACCAGCCAGACCTCGTTGGCCGTGCCGGCGCTCCCTCGCCAATACACGATCGCGCCGATGGCAATACCAAGCAGCGCCGCACCAGGACGCAGCAGCGCCAAGCCGACCGGCGCGCGAGCGGATATGTTGTGCGTATCCATCACGCGGCGGCCGGCGTACCGGGCGCCAGGCGCAACCCCTGTCGCCCCCGGATCGCGACTTCGATGAACATCCCTGGAGGTCTCATGCGTGTCACCACCACTGCCGCCATCGCCCTGATCGCCGCAGCGTGCGCGGCCAATCCGTCGCCCGTACACGTGGTCGGCAGCCGAAACGAAATCGGTACGCTCGCCGGTGAGTGGACGGGAGAATACACCAGTGTGGAGACGGGGCGAAGCGGGAGCATCTCCTTCACCCTCCGCGCCGGGACCGACACCGCCTTCGGTGACGTGGTCATGATCCCTCGCGCCCTTGCCCCGGTCCCCTCCGAAAGCCGCGTCCCGTCGGGCGCGACCCCCACCGCCCCCAAGGTGCTGACGATCTCGTTCGTCCGCGTCAGCACGAATGTCGTCTCGGGGACGCTCGAGCCGTATCCCTCGCCCGACTGCGGCTGCACGCTCAGCACCGTCTTCCAGGGAACGATCAAGGGCGACCGCATCGAGGGAAAGTTCACGACCACGCATAGCGACCACATGGCCCCGCAGCAGCAGGGCACCTGGTGGGCGACGCGCAAGAAGTCCGGCACCTCCTGACCGGCCCGCCTCACCGCATACGACACGGGCGGCCAGGTGGCCGCCCGTGCTGCATAACGCACCATGCGGCGCTACTTCTCGAACACGAACTGGCGCACGGTGAGGCGACGCTCGGCGACGGCACGCACGATATCGGTCGTGGTCACGATCCCGACCAGCGCCCCCTCGTCCGTCACCAGCGCCCGCATCGCCCCCGCCGCCAACATGCGTTGCGCCGCACTCGACACCTCGGTCGAGCCGTCCATCGTGCAGACCGTTCGCGTCATCGCCTCGCCGACCGAGTGATCGGCCAGGAAGTCCCACTGCGGCCCCTGTGACGACGACATCCGCTCGGCGACGTCGGGCCCCTCGTTAGGCCACCAGTCGGTGAAGTACGTCGACGACAGCTCTTCGCCTTCCGTCCACTCCTCGGCGCGGACGTCCTCCGACTCGACCTCTTCCTCCTCCTCTTCACGGCTCGATTCGGGAGCTGGGGTCACCGACTCGAACTCGAGGATGTCCGTAGCCGACAGGACGCCGATGACCTTGTCGCCTTCGACCACCGGGGCGCCGCCGATGCGGCACGACACGAGAATTTCGACGGCGTCGCGTAGCGTCTGGTCAGCCTCGAAGGTGACGACGCTGGGTGTCATGATGTCGCGGACCCTGAGCATGTGACCTCCGACGAGACGGCGATGAGGCGGTGAACGAACGCACCCGTACACTGCCGCCCCCGGCGCCGCGCGTCAGTCAGACAATCGCCGCGCAGGCGTCGGGCTTTCCGCGCCGTCACGACGAGGACTTGCCCCGCGGCGGTGTCGGCGTCCCATGCGGCGAGAACGGCGTCCCGGGCGCGGCGCCCCCCGGGGGCATGTCCGGGAGCGACGGGGTCCCCGGATGGGGCTGCATCTCCGGCGCGCGTTCACGCACCATGCGGAGCGAACTGTCGGCGAGCGCCGAGTTGTTCGTCGCCTTCCCGACCATGTAGGTGCCGAACCATGGGGCCGCGTGGGCGGGGTCGGCGAGCGTTGCCTTGTGGTAATAGGCCAAGGCGCCGTCGAAGTCCTTCACCCGGAATGCAGTGTTGCCGCTGTCGAGAAGCGCCTGGGCCGTCGCCGAGAGTGCGGGAGCGCCGGCCGGTGTGTTGATCGGGACGTGTCCTGGCGGGAGGGCCGAGGACATGCTGTCCCGCTGCTGCGCCTTGTTGGACCGCCCGCAGGCCATCGCGGCGCAGGCCGCCGCGGCGAGCAGGGTGAAACGCATCGCTGTGATCATCGGATAGTTGGATCGGAAAGATGGCAGCGCGCGCACATCACCTTGGCGCGCGCACCGAGCCGGCTCGGGTCGAAGTCGGGGCCGTGCGGGTTCACCCCCCAACCTCGCTGCGAGTGACACTGCAAGCAGTCTCGCTGCGTGTGGCAGGTGGTGCAACTCTGCAGCCCGCGCCGCGCCGCCTGCCCGTGCTGCAGGAGCCAGAGCGGCTGGCCGCTGTGGTACACCCCGGCACGCTGCCCCTTCGCGGCAATCCCCTGCGCCTGGTGGCAGCTCCGGCAGAAGACTTCGGTGTTGTGGCACGACGCGCACTCGAGGTCGCGCCCGTACGATTCCGGCGCATGGCGCTGGACGAAGTTCGCCGGGTGGAAGTTCCGGCGCGACTCGCCGGCGTGGCAGTCGGCGCAGAAGCGCTTGGTGTGGCACCCCTCGCAGGTGAGCCGCCCGCTGGCGGCGCTGGCCGCATGCTGGCGGTCGAAGCCCGTCGGGTGCACCCGCACGATGGTGCGCGACGTGTCACGCCCGTCGCCCCACCCGCTCACCGCCGCGCCGCGCGCCGCCGGCCGCAGCAGCGGGGCGTGCGGAACCGCCAGCGACGCCGTCGTGGCCATGCGGCGCGGGAGGGAGAGCTGCACGCCGGGCGCCCCCGACTTTCCCGTCGGAAGGCGGCGGATCACGCTCCGCCCGGTCTCGCCGATGTGGCAGGTGGTGCAGCTGGGTTGCGCGTGACACGAGGCGCAGCGCGCAACGTTGGCGGTCGCCAGACGCCCGTGCGCGCTCGCCCACCGCTCACCCGTGTGGTCGTCCGGGGTGAGGTAGACCGCCGGTTTGCCGCGAACGGCGGCGGCCATGCGGGCGTCGGGTTGCAGCTGGTTGATGGCCACCACGTCGCTCGCGTTCACGTGGCAGCGGGCACACGAGTCGCGCGTGTGGCAGGTGGCGCATTGCAGCTGAACGTCGGCCGGACTCACCGCATGGTTCCCCGCGAAGCGGGCATCGGCGTGCGACGGGGGCTTCGGCAGCCCCGCCATCTGCTCGGCGGTTATCGTGCGCGAGCGGGCAATCGGGATATGGCAGGTGGCGCAGCGATTGTCCGGCGCCAGGTGCGCCGAGGCACGATGGGTGTGGCACGACTGGCACGACTCGGGTCGCGCACGCTGCACGTCCATCCATCGCCCACCCGGGCGCGTCGCGTGGCACGACGTGCAGTCGCGCCCCGTGGAATCCACCTGCGAGGCATGCTGGCGATGCGCAAACGTCAGGAAGTCCTGGCGCGGGGCGGGGCCGGAATACGACACCCGCTTCTGCGTCGTCCCGTCATGACATTCGCCGCACAGCGCAGGGGGAGGGAGCAAGGCCGACGCCTCCCCCGTGACGGCCCCGACATGACACCCGGTGCACGTGGGAAAGAGATGCTCGTGCTTCTGGTGCGAAAACGGAGGGCGTCCGGTGCGGGCATACACCTGCGCTCCCAGCGACGCGCTCAGCAGCGTGAGCGCGATGGCCGACAGGAGCACAGCCACCATGGAGACTCGCGCTGTTCTCATCGCCCCCTCCCTCCCAACATGCCGGGATCACTCCCGACCGACCACTCCAGCCGCACCGACGCGCGGCGCTGGCTCCAGTCCGTCCCCGGTGCGTCGTTGGTGAGGTGATGCCGGTAGATGCCGCCGTCGACCGCCACGCGCAGGTCAGGCGTCAGGCGTACCCCGCCGTTGATCGCCCCGCCAATCACCCGTCCGGTCCCGACGCGGAACTCGTAGATCGACTGGAAACCGGAGACGATGGCGCCGAGCGACACGCGTTCGTTCGGCGTCCATCGGGCCCCCGCCGACAGGTCGGTGCGCGAGGCGCCGAAACCGATATCGGTCGCGTAGCTCGCCGATGCCGACACGCGGTCGGATGCCATCCAGGTCGCATCGACGCCGGCCCGCCATCCGTCGGCCTTCAGCGGGAGGTAGGCGAGCCCGGATCCCGCCTCGGCGTACTTGCGATAGCCGCCGTGAGCCGTCAGCTGCAGGTGCTCCCGGGGGGCGCGCCACGACACCTCCGCACGCCCCTCGTCGAAGCCAACGGGGGCGAACGCCCCCCAGATCGTCCAGAGCTCGAAGAACGGACGATGTCGGCGCCCCTCGACCGCCCCGTCGAAGCCACGCGGGAGGCGCCGGGCCGCGCGCAGGCGCGCTTCGTTCAGGAGCCCCCCCGCCATGTCGTACGTGACGTTCGCGTCGAGCGAGGTGCCGAGCAGCCGCGTCATTCCGTCCAGCGACACGCGCTCGGAGTAGAGCGTCGAACGGTCGGCAGCGATCACCCGCTGGTACACCGCCGAGATGGCGCTCAGGTCGGACGGACGGGCGCGCACGCGCACTCCGATCAGGTAGCCGTTGTCCTCCGGCGGGAGGTCGTCGACCGCGCCGATCTCTGCCGAGGTGTAGGGTTCGTTGAGCCCCTGCACGAGGGCGCGCCCGCCGTACGCCTCGATGGAGTGCGGCCCGCGTCGCAGCAGCAGCGCCCCGCCATCGTAGTTGTAGGCGCCGAGCCCGTTGGACGCCCAGAGCCGCCCGAGGCGCGCCTGGCCGAAGCGTCGATCCACCTGAAGGTAGGCATCGAGGGCGTCGAAGTGGTCGCCGAGACGCGGCCAGAGCGCCGACTCCCCGCCCACCGACGCGCGCGCCCGCAGGTGGGCATGGGCGCTCACGCCCTCACCTAGCCCCCACGCGGCAATCGACAGGTCCTGCAACAGCGGGTTTGTCGTCTGGCGTGCCCCGGATGTCGCGTAGTAGCAGTAGGCGAGCGTCCCAGGGCACTGCACCAGCTGCCCGTCGCTCGTGCGCCGCTCGCTCCCCGATGCCACCGTCTGTGACGCCAGCACCGAGTCCTGGCGCACGGGGCGCAGGTCGATCGACTGCAGCCAGGTCGTCCCCGAGATGCGAATGCCCTGCGCCGCGAGCGGCGCGCCGGCGAGCCCGGAGGCGAATCCGGAGGCGAGGAGGGCGGCGGCCAGACCGCCACGTGAGGCGTGCGTCATCGCGTCCCCTCCCAGTCGCGCCCTTCGTTCCAGCTGACGCGATGGCACTCCACGCACTCTTTTTGCGTGTAGTGTGTCCGCTGGTCGGGATGGCAGCTCAGGCAGAGCGTGCGAACCGGCGGGAGCTGCGCGACCGTCTGGTCCTTGTGGCAGGCGGCACATCCGTCGTGCGTCGCGCGCGTGTGCTCGGCGCGCGGCGAACTGTGACACGCCGTGCAGTTGCGCTGCACCGAGTGATGGTCCGCATGGCATCCCGTGCAGTCCTTCACCAGCGACTTGGTGACGCTGTCGCCATGGCAGCTGCTGCACGCCTGCTGCGCGTGCCGCGCGTGCTCGAAGGTGAGCGTGCGGGCGACCGCGTCCTTGCGCGTCGACACCTGCACGGTGACCGGGATGGCATGCGGCGCGGCAAGCTCGCTCGCAGCATGGCACGCCTCGCACTTGCCCGCACGTTGGTCCTTCGCGTGATGGCACCCCTGGCACGAGGCCGGGCCCGTGATCGTGAGCTCACCGTGTTCCCGATCGCTGCGATGGCAGGTGCTGCACGCCAGCTTGCGGTGGCGGGAGTGTTGAAAGGGGGCGGGCTGCGAACGCACCGCGCCCTGCTGCGGCGCGGTCACCCCCTGCGGCGGCGCGAGCAACGTCGCCGGTGGCAACGCCGGTTGCAGACCTTGTCGCGTCACGTGCCGCGTCGACGAATACGCGGACGCCCCCCTCCACTCGTCGCGGCTCTCTCCCTCACCCGCGGCCGACGGCCCGCCCGGCCCGCGAGGGGTGGTCCGCACCGGCATCACGTTAGGCGCGGTGTGCGGAGAGTACGGACCGGGCCAGGCTCCCGTCCCCCCCGCGGCCACCGGTGCGGCAGCCGGCGCCGTTCCCCTGGTCGACGTTCTGAACGGCGCGGTCCCGGGCGACGAGGCGCCCGCCCCCGGTCGCGGCGAGGCGGCGCGCCGTAGGAGCCCCCGCTTGGGAGGGCGATCCTCGAAGATCGACTTGTGGCAGGCAATGCAATCCGTCGATTCCACCTTCCACGAGTGCGCCTTGTGGCATGCGGTGCAATTATCGATCGCGTGGTCGCCCAGCCCGCGGTGGAAGGCGGTCAGAGTGTCGGCGTTGGCGTGACACTCCGAGTTCGCACAGCTCTTGAGTGCCCCGGCCGCCTTGATCTCCTTGTGTGGGTTGTGGCATTCGCCGCACTGCGCGTTGTGCGGATCCTTATCCAGCCCCGACTCGGCCAGCTTTTCGCGCATCTCGTGGCACGCGAAGCACTGCGGCTTGAACGGGGTCAGCTCCTTGCGCCCGGAATCGAGCGGCGCGTTCTCGGCCACCGGACGCGTGAACTCGTGGCACGTCGCACAGTGCAGCGATGACTGGTCGGCCATCCTGCCGAGCGTGACCTTCACCTTGTCGTGACACCCCGACTGCTTGCATGACAGATCGGTGGGGGCGAAGGCGTGCACTTCCTTGGCGTGGCAGCTGACGCACATGACGTCGCGCAACGCCGAGGAGTCGGACTTCATGTGGACCTGGTGCCCGGCCGTCGCGCTGATGTACTTCCAGACGCTGTCGCGCTCCTGCGTGATGTGGCACTCGGCGCATATCCGGTCGGGGACCGGACTGTGCGCCGGGATCTTGTCCGGGCGATCCAGGACCCAGTAGTAGAGTTCCTTGGTGCTGGCGAAGATCGACTGTTGGTGGCACGCGTGGCACTGGAGCTTGGAGTGCTCCGACTTCTGGAACTTCCCGAACGCCGACTTCATCACGTGGCAGCTCGAGCAGAAGTCGTTCTCGCGCATCATGTAGTTGTACGTCCATCCTCCCACGAGCCCCGCCGCGAGGAGCGTCGTCCCCACACCGGCGCCTAACGCGATCTTGTAGCCGTGCGATTGCGCCCCGAGCCAGGCGACGATCGACGCGCGCCGTTTCCAGGCCAGGGTGAGCACGACCACCGCCACGATCGCCCCCACCACCACCCCGCCAATCTGGACCCACTGCGGCACGCCGGAGAAGAGGAAGCGGAATACACTCGCCACGCCGCCCGGGAGCGGCGGCTGGTCCATCCGGATGGAGTCGGCGGACGCCAGGCCGAGGATGGCGCCCGCCGCGGCCGTGTCCTGCAGCAGCGCGGCGAGTGCGGATGCGATCATGATCGAGGAGAGAAGATGTGCGCGATCTCCGGTGATTCCCCGCCAGACACGAAGCGGGTGAACGATCGGTCGTTCACCCGCTCCGTCAAGTAGCCGCTCTCGCCGTGCGCCTAGTTGCTGCTGCGCCCGAGTATCTGCTTGTCGTACGGCGCGATGTCGAGCCCCGGCGGTGGCGTGAGGTTGTAGTCCTTCGCCACCTGCGCAATGCTTGCCCTCAGCAACGCCTTGGCCAAGAACGGATTGTGGACTTCAGACCCAGGCGACAGCGCGAGGTTCACGTTGAAGCGAGCACCGCGCGCGCTCGTGACCTTGCCCACCGCGAACTCGCTGCTCGGCACGCGCGCGAGCATCGCATTCAGGCCAACGGCAAGCCCCGCGATATCCTGCTGAGCCGTTATCATGATCGTGCGCGCCGAGGCCTCGGTATGGCATCCGGAAGCCGCACATCCCTTGAACGAGCGCTGAGACACGGCGCAGTTCTGACCCGCGTTCGGCAGCGGCAATCCGTTGGAGTCGACGCACGGGATCGCCCGGAACCGATGCCCCGTGACCGTTTGCACGAACTTGCCAGTCGCCTTGTCGGTGACGTCATACTTGTTCACGTGGCAGGTGGCGCAGAGATTTGGATTCCGCTCGCTCCCGTGCGCGGCGACGAGGTCGCCATCCGCCTGGATCCCCGGCGGCCACCACCCGGCCTCACCCAGGAGCATCGGCCCCTGCGGCGAGTGCGGCGACGTCCCGTAGCTGCTGCTGAAGTCGGGAACAGCGCGACGATAGTGGCACTTCATGCACAGGTTGTTGTCCAGGTCGCGCGAGTCGATGGGGAAGCGGAGGTTCTTCGAGTTGGGAGTACCGTGCGGGTCGTGACACACGGCACAGGCTACGCCCACGCTGGTCGCGGCCGTCTGCCCCTGCGACTTCTCGACGAAGTTCGTGTTGACCCCCCACGCCTCGAGCACGCGCTGCCCGATGTGACACGACTGGCACGCGGCACGCGGCCCTCCCGGCACTTCGGGTGCGGTGGCCGTAGTGCCGTTGTAGGCACGCGTGTACGACGTGGCGTGACGCGACTGCCGCCACTCTTCGACGAACGGATTGTGCGTCCCGGTGTGGCACTCTGAACAACCGTTCGTGAGCCCCTTGCCGGTGTCGGCCTTGATCGAGGCCAGCATCTGCCCGCGCGTCGGCTGCTGGATGTGTGCCAGCCCGGCGCCGTGGCAGCTTTCGCACTGCACGTCGTGATAGCGGTTGTCCTTGGTGGAGCGCCAACCAGCGGTCGTGTCCGTCGCAACGTTGCCCAGGTTGTTGACCGTGTGACAGGCCTGGCAGTACCCCTGCATCGACCCGCTCTTCTCGAGCGTGGCGAAGGCGTCGGCGTGCGCGGATCCCTTCCACTTCGCCTGCTGGCTCACGTGGCAGTTGCCGCACACGGTGACCTTGTTGGCCACGTCGCTGTACCCCACGAAGCTGGCCGCCGCCGAGGGTGGCGCCGCGTAGTTAGGGCCGTCCCGATAGACGATCTTTTCGTCCACGCAACCGCCAACTGCCAGAAGCATCAGCATCCCGATGCCACTTACGGCTGCGAAGGTATGACTGCGTCTCGTCATTGACGCCTCCTCCAGATATGGCTCACGCGACTCATCGAGAACTCGAGCATAGGTCCTGCCGTGCAGCTGCCGTTCGACAAACGGCCCCTAATCACATGGCCGTAATAGTACGTACGTGAAGCAAGTACGCCACGGGGGGAATCCCTGACAGATGCGTAGTCGTTGCATCGGATCTACTGTCGGCGTTCCCGGCTTGCCGCTCCGGCACCTCCGCTCCGGCACCTCCGCTCCGGCATCTCGTCGCAACGCGTGCATCAGGCATCGCGCGCCTGGTCGGGGGAGCGCCTCGAAGCCACACGCCAGGCGCCAGGCGCCAGGCGCCAGGCGCCAGGCGCAACAATAAAGCCGCCCTATTAGAGCGGCTTTCCGGTAACTCGAATATCAGTATCCCCCGTCGTTGCAGATGACGGTCGCCCCCCGGGGGCACCCGGGCTATCCCCCGCCCTCCATCCCCTCTGGCGCCGCGGTCCACTTCTTGACCGCCCGCCAGATCACCACTCCGCCGACCCCAACCATCGCCAGCGGCAGCAAGTACACCACCAAGTTGAACCCCGTTGCCTTGGGCTCGAGGAGGATCCACTCGCCGTACTTGTCGATGAAGTATTGCTTCACCTGCTCCGGCGTCTTCCCCGAGGCGAGCTGGTCGCGCACGACCCCTTTCATCTCCTGCGCCAGTTCCGACGGCGAGTCCTGGAGGCTGTTCCCCTGGCAAACAGGACAGCGCAGCTCCGACGCCACCTGGCGCGTCTTCTCCTCCAGCACGGGATCGTTGGACACGGGCGCACTCTTCTCCTGTGCCACTCCCCGTCCCGGTGCCCCCAGCAGCCCGCCGGCCACGAGCACCGCGATCACGCTACCACGCCGCAGCCAGTCCCGAGTCACGCTCTGCGGGCGCATCGTCATTCCCCTGTGGTTGGCACGGTGACCGACTTCACCGAATCGGCCGCGGGGTGCATCCCCGGAGGGGCCGGGAGGGCGAGCAGCGAGTCGAGCTTTGATGCCAGCACCGTCGCCGTCACCGGCCCGACATGCTTGTACGCGACCCGACCGTCGCGCCCGATGAAGAAGGTCTCGGGGACACCGTACAGACCGTAGTCGATTGCCGTTCGCGTGCGCGGATCCTGTACCGAGGGGTAGCTCTGCCCACCCATCTCGGCGATCCAGCGAGTCCCGTTCTCCGGGACGTCGTTGTAGAGCACGCCATAGAACTTCACCCCCTTGGGGGCATACGACTCGGCGACCATGGACAGGGTACTGTGCTCATCGCGGCACGCCAGGCACCACGAGGCCCAGAAGTTGAGGACCACGACCTCTCCCCTGTGGTCGGCCAGCCGGATCGAATCCCCAGTGGCCCGGTGCTGAATCCCGTGCCCCTCGGCGAAGACCGCCAGCGAGAACGGCGGCGCCTCGCGACCGGGGAGCGGGGATGGAATCTCCTTGGGATCGCGCGTCATCCCGTACCCGAGCAGGACGACGATCGGAACGGCGACGATGGACGCGGCCGCGGCGCGCTTCCAGTTCATCAATCGGCCCCCTCAAGCGTGTTGGTCGTCACGATCCCCGCTCCACTGGGCATCTTGGGCATGGTCCGCCCGTCAGGGATCGCCGGGGCGCTCATCCACGCGGGCGAGCGACGTCGCGCCGGCAGCATGGAGACGATCGCGCCAAGGCAGATAATGAATCCCCCGAACCAGATCCAGGGAACCAGCGGCTCGATGATGACCTTGATGGTGGCGTTCGACCCATCCTGCTTGAACGCCATCAGGTTCACGTAGATGTCGCCCCACGGACGGCTGCGAACCGACGGCGTCGGGATCGGCTGCTGCGACGTGGGATAGAAGTTCATGGCCGGGTCGAGCCGGCCGATCTACTTGCCGTCCTTCAGGATCGCAACCGCCGCGGCAATGCGCGAACGCTGCGGCTCCTCGCGCCCGTACACCTCGAGGAGCTTCACCTGGAACGGGCCGGCCGGCATCGTCTCACCCTTCTTGATCGTCGCCTCGTGTTCGGAGCGAAAGGTCGAGGACGCGGCAATGGCCAGCGCCACGGCCACCACCCCGAGATGCGCGATGTAGCCGCCATAGCGCCGACGGTTCGCCCCGACCAGCCGTCCGAGTGCCGTGAGCGCATCCTCGTTGCGGATCTGCATCCGCGCGCGAACGCCGGTCACATACTCCCGCACGTTAGACACCATCGCGAAGGCGGCGAAGGCGAATGCCAGCACCGCATACACCTCGCGAGCTCCGATCCCGATGGCGGCGATGGCCGCAACCACGGCACCGATCGCCGGCGGAAGGAGCTGCTTACGCACGACTTCTTTAGACGCGCGCCGCCACGGCAGCGCCGGCCCCACCCCCATCAGGAATAGAAGCGCGGCGCAGATGGGGAGCGTCATCTTGTTGAAGAACGGCTCGCCCACGCTGACCTTCACCCCGCGCGCCGCCTCGGCGATGATCGGGAACAGGGTCCCTACCAGCACTGTGAAGGTGAAGGCGGTCAACATCAGGTTGTTGAGAAGGAATACCGTCTCGCGCGACGCCACCCCATCGAGGCGTCCCTCGCTCGCCAGCTGCTCGGAATTGCCGGCCACCAGCGCGAACGACGCCACCAGCACGATGGCGATCGCCACGAGAAAGTACATCCCGATCGGCCCTTCACCGAACGCGTGGACCGACGACAACACCCCGGAGCGCGTGAGGAAGGTACCGAGGATCGTCAGGGCGAAGGTCGCGACAATCAGGTTGAGGTTCCACAGCTTCAGCATTCCGCGACGCTCCTGCACCATCACCGAGTGCAGGAACGCGGTGGCCGTGAGCCACGGCATGAACGACGCGTTCTCGACGGGATCCCATGCCCAGTAGCCTCCCCACCCCAGCACCTCGTACGACCACCACATCCCGGCGATGATGGCCGCCGAGAGAAAGGCCCACGCGCCTAACGTCCAGCGGCGCGACAGGCGGATCCAATCGTCACTGGCGACCTCGCCAGAGGCCATCGCCCCCACCGCGAAGG
>DAIESF010000203.1 GCA_027346425.1 Gemmatimonadota bacterium
TGTAGCGCGAGGTCGGTGGGGTGCGCCGCGCCGAGAAGGCATTGGCCAGCACGATGTCCTCGGCGGGCGCCGGATCGGCGGCAGTGATCGCCGGGAGTGCCAGGACCGAATCGGTGGGGACCGACCCCGTCGATACGTCGCCCATCGCCGGCGGGAGCAGGAAGAGAACGACACCGAGCGCCGCCGAGACCGCGGCGGTGGCGAGGAGGACGGTGCGCATCGTGCGCATCAGGATGCCTCGCTCATGGCTCGAGCACGTATGGGGCGCGCAGCGACAGCGACAGCTGCAACAATTCCCCGCGCAGGGTGGAGTTCGGGCTCACCGACAGTTCCGTGACCTCGAGCAGGCGGTTGCCGGGCTCGATGCGTGACAGGAAGTCGGCCAGTCCGTAGATGTCGCACACCGCCGAGATCGTCGCCGGGATCGATGGCGCTGCCGTCTCCGCCGACGCGCTGTCGACGAGGCTCGCCACGTCGAGGCGCGTGACGCTCACCCGGCTGGCCGATGCGTAGTCCTGCAGGAGTGACTGGAGCGCCGACGCCGCCAGCGCCGGCGTGCGCCCGCGCAGGAGGCGCACCGGCAGCGCCTCGGCGCTGGCGGCGCGCAGCGCCACCGAATGCTCGAGCGCCTCGCGGTGGGTGCCTAACGCCATGAGTTGCGCGCGCTGCCGTCGCAAGGCGTCGATGATCGCTTCGCGATCGCGCCACCGCGCCACGGTCGGAAGGATGACCGTCGTGATGAGGACGGCGAGGGCCAGCACCATCCCCCCGATCGCGATCGTCCGGCGCTCGCGCGCGTCAGGAGCGAGGACGGACACGGAGGGCGATGGAGAAGGTTTCGCGGGTGCGCGCACCGTCGCGGAAGCGCGAGCTGGCGCCAAGGATGCGCACCTGCTCGAAGCGGCCGTCCTGATCGAACCGGGGGACGAGCGACGCGGCACTCGCCGTCGTCCCGTCGACCTGCCACTCGCGACCGACGGCGTGGGCGTTGAGGATCACCGCATCGGGTGGGAGAGCGCTGGAAATGGCGGCCAACGCGCCGAGTGCCCCGGAGGCGCCAGTGCGCTCACGCCCCGCTTGGGCGAGGAGGGCGACTTCGGCGGCGAGGCGGTTGCCCGCCGCCAGCGCTGCCTCGCCAGGGGCCGCCTCCACGCGTCGCGCCGCGACGTCTTCCTGCAGGGCGAGCAGCGTGCGCTCCCTCCATCGGTCGGCGGAGACGATCATGAGGGCGAGCCCCGCCGCCGCTGCCAGCACGGCGCCCAAGATGCGCCGCCGCCGGCGCGCGACGATCGATGCGCGACGGGGGGGAGAGGCCAGGGTTCCCCCCTCGGCGTCATCCTCGCCTAACAACGCTCCCCACGCCGCGAGGTGCGTGTCGGGGACAACGCCACGCGCAGGGAGCGCTGTGCCTGGCGCCTCACCGACGGCCAGCGGGATGCGCCGCGCCGCGCTGACGCGTCCGTTGCGGATGGCGACGTAGCCGCGCTCGCCGACACCACTCTCCACCCGGAACTCGCCTGACGACTCGGGGCCCAGCGCGCGGGCGAGCGCCATCGGGGTCGCGTCCACGCGCGCCACCGGTGCCCATCGTTCAAGCGTCGTGCACCACGCGTCGAGCGAGGTGGCGTCGGCAGCGAAGCCCATGGCCCCGCCAGGAGCAAGGGCCACCACCACCGGTGTCGACGTGGCGAAGAATCGCTCACTCTCGAGCGCCAGCATGCGCTCGCGTGCCTCGTCAGGCGCTGGAGGGAGCTCGGCGCGGGCGATGTGCAGCAGCCCGAGCCCGACGGCCACGGCGATGGACTCGACGTCGCCGGCCCATTCCCGGAGCGCGGCGACGGCGGGGGTGGGATCGGCCGGGTTCCACGCGAGGTCGGTCGTGCGCAGGGGCGTGTCGCGCCACCCCGCCGCCAGGATGGCGTGCAGGTGGGTCGGGGTCAGCTCGACGGCCAGGCGTGGGCTCACAGCGTTCGCTCCCTCCAGTGCACCAGGACAAGGCGGTCGCTGGCGACGGCGTATACCCCCTGAATCTCGTGCGTGAGGGGGTGAGCGCGCATCCACCCGCGCGAGACGAGGACGAGGCGGGTCGGCGCCTCGGCGAGCTCACCGAAGGCGGCCGCCATTACGGTGTCGGAAGCTGTGGCCCGGTTTACCGTTCCGTCGCCATCCACCGTGAGGTACGGCGCCGCCAGGCGCAGCACCCGCATGTCGGCGCCGGGAATGGCGCGCAGCTCCTCGAGTGAGCGCAACGGCGTCACCGCCCGTCCCCCTCCGCGCTCGATGCGCGCGCGAATGGCCTGCGCGAGGGCGGTGGCACGCGAGAGGTCGGTGAATCGCGCGAAGAGGCGGGCCAGGTTCTCCACCGGGGCCGCGTTGACGTCGAGCCGGGCACTGGCATCGACGATGGCCACGGCGAAGCGCCCGTCTCCCAGGAGGACGGAGTCGCCGCCGGCACTGCGCTGCTCGAGTGCGTTGAGGAAGTCGTACCGCGCCGCGCTGTCGGTGAGCGCGCGCAGCGAATCGTCGATGGCGGCGAGCGTCGCCTCGATCCCGCTTTCGGCGGCATATCGCGCGACGACCCGCGCCCGCGCGTTGGCCGCCAGCCGCGACGAGTCGCGCGTGGCGGAAATGACGGCAGCCCCGATCCCGCCAAGGATCACGATGAGCCAGAGGACGAGGACGAGTGCGACTCCCCGACGTGGCGCTCGCCGCCGCGCGGCGCCGGCGCGATGCAGCTGACGGTACACGCTCATGGCGCGCGCTCCAGCCCGCGTCGCACGACCAGGCGCGTCGGCGCGCCCTCGGCGTGTTGCAGGGTCAGCGAGACGGCATCCGGCGATACGTCTCCCTCCGGCCAGGCCGTCGTCCATTCCGCCGCCGGCCCCCGGCCGAGCGCTTGCACGTCGAATGCGCGCACTCCCCCCAGCCGCGCGCTCACGGGAATCCCCGCGTCCCCCGTCGCGGTGCCCGCGCCGGAGAAGGGGAGGGCCAGCAGCTGCAACGTGTCGCCGTCCAGCCAGACCGAAACGCTCCATGCCGCCGAGGTCCCGAGCGGTACCACCACCCCTCGCGTGGTGAAGCGCAGCGAGTCGGCGGCGCTTCCTTCCGGGGCGACGCGGTCGGTGAGGGCGAACACCTGGTCGCCCCCACGTACTCCTTCCACCTCGTGGCGCAACGCGTCGACGAGGAGGGCGCGCATCGCCCCCTCGCGCTCCTCGCCATCCCGGTGCCCGTCGAGGCGCGCCTGCGTCTCGAACCCCGCCTGCGCCGCGCCATATGCCAGCGAGACGACGAGCCCGGTGACCACGAGGGCGACCATGATCTCGATGAGGGTAAAGGCACTGCGCCTCACGGGCGGCGCTCCCGCGCCAGGCGGCGCAGCGTGAAGGTCGTCCCGCGGGGCGCCGTCACCGTCACGACGATCTCATTCACCCCGGGGCGCCATGGCCGCACCTCCATCCGTTCCTCGTACCCCGCGGCGCGAGCGCCGTCCGGTGCCATCCCTTGTTGCGACTGGAGGGCGTCGCCTAACGTCGCCCCTTCCATCGCCGATTCGGCGAGGGCCACGGTGCGCGTCCACTCGCTGGCGTCGCGCACCGAGCGCGCCCCCGACTGGAAGACGTCCAGGTATCCCACCACCGAGAGCGACAGGATCACGAGGGCGACCAGCGCCTCGAGCAGCGTCACGCCTCACCTCCCGCGGTGCTCGACGCCGCGCGCCGTGACGCGCACGCGGCCGCATCCCAGCCGCCATACTCGCCAGGGAGCGGCGTTGCCGGGATGCAGGTTCCCAGCGGCGTGAGCTGCAACTGGAAGGGAGCGGAGGGCGGCGAGTCGAGCGCGCCCCGCAGGGTCACGGTCGTATCGTCGGGCGACAGCGGCCGGAGCGTCCATCCCCCGTCGCGCCCCACCGTCAGCGCCAGCGACTGCGCGCGCGCGATCGCCGCCCCGCGCGCCGCGCGGAGGACAACGTCGAGCCGGCCGTCGCGTCGTGCCGGCGTCGACAACGAGGGGAGCGCGAGCGCGGCCATCACGCCGAGCAGCACCAAGGCCACGACGAGTTCGAGGAGTGTGACGCCATGCCGATGCCGGCTCCAGGGCCGACACGGAATCCGGCGCGGAAACTGGCGCCGGTGCCTTGGCGGTGGGCGCACGAGGGGCGAATGCACAGGACGGATGTCGGGGAGGCCTCCATGAACGGACGGACGGCGTTCGCCGTCGGCAACCAGAAACGCATCCACATTGCCCCGCCGCATGGCATGGATCACTTTCCGCCCGCGACCGGTGCCCGCTACGATACGACAAATCGCACCGATTCTCACCCATCGTCCCAGCACGTGACCACACCGTTTGACGTCGCCATCGTCGGCCTCGGGGCCATGGGAAGCGCCGCGGCCTACCACCTCGCGCGGCGCGGCCAGCGTGTGGTGGGGATCGACCAGTTCTCGCCACCGCACGCCATGGGGTCGAGCCACGGCAAGTCGCGGATGATTCGCGAGGCGTACTACGAGCACCCGCTCTACGTCCCCCTCGTTCAGCGGGCGTACGCCCTGTGGGACGAACTGAGCCTGATGGCCGGCGCCCCGGTCTTCCTGCAGACGGGGGGGCTGATGGTGGGGCCCGAACAGGGGACCCTGGTGCAGGGGACGCTCCGCAGCGCCGCCGAGCATCGCCTCGCGCACGAGCGCCTCTCGTCAGGCACCCTGCGTCG
>DAIESF010000210.1 GCA_027346425.1 Gemmatimonadota bacterium
CCCATGTTGGCGCCGCGGCGCGTCCCCCCCTGCTTCACGGCGTCGGTCGACGCGTCGTACAGCTTCATGAACGAGACCGGCCCCGAGGCGACCCCGGTGGTGGAGCGCACCATCGACCCCTTGCCGCGCAGGCGCGAGAAGGAGAAGCCGGTCCCGCCGCCGCTCTGGTGGATGAGCGCCATGGAGCGGAGGGTGTCGTAGATGCCGTTGTTCCCGTTGGAGAGGGCATCCTCGACGGGCAACACGAAACACGCCGAGAGCTGGCCTAACGGGCGGCCGGCGTTCATGAGCGTCGGCGAGTTAGGCTCGAAGCGCGACTCGGTCATGAGACGATAAAACGCGTCGGCCACCTCGTTCACCGCCCCCTCGGTCGCCCCATAGCGACGATCCGCCTCGGCGACGACCGTGGCCACACGCCAGAAGAGCTGCTCGGCGGTCTCGGTCGGCTTACCGGTCGCGTCCTTGATGAGGTATCGCTTCTCGAGAACGGTGAGGGCGTTCTTCGAGAGCTGGACGGGGCCGGCGGGCGGCTTGGAGGGGAGTGGCATGTCGGAAGTACCTCCGGTGTATATCGATCAGATGGTGCAAACGGACTGGCTCAGGCCTGCTCGGCGCGGACCCCGAAAACCCAGGTCGGTTTAGCGCGGGCGGGCAGTTTACTTGGCCTCGTGAGAGCGCGCCAGTGCCTTTGGAAGTGTCGTGGTATCAACAAGTTAGCTTATCAACATCACGAATCCGACACCCGGCCAGATTTCCACCTTCGCCGCCGTCCAGCTCGCCCAGCTTCGACCACAGAATTTCTTCCACTTGAGGGTGCCTGATCGGTCAGCGCTCCAAGCCATTGCCCCGCCACAGGTTACAGATAAGGCCGATGCGGCCGAGAGTTTGGGCAAGGGGCATTTCCGATACTCCACACATCCAGTAACCCTTGACGGAGCAGATCGGTTCGTTCCGGATTTGCCCGGAGCCACGAACGACGCCCCTATCGCTACCTAATCACTGGGAGATTACCAGCTACCGCCGCAGCCCCCGAAAGTAGCCCTCCAGCCCCTCGGCCACGCCTAACGCGTAGGCCTCCTGGAACTCCGGCGTCCGCAACAGCGCCTCCTGCTCGGGAATCATCACGAAGGCCCCCTCGCACAGGATCGACGGCATCCAGGTGGGGCGGATGACGGCCAGGTTGTCGTAGTTGATCCCCAGGTCGCGCAGCCCCATGCGGCGCACCATCCCCCGTTGCACCTCGCGGGCGAGTGGCGCGCTGCGGGGGGTGAAGTAGTACGTCCCGGTCCCGTGGGCCGTGAACGGGTTCACCCCGTCGGGCAAGGCGTTGAGGTGGATGCTCACGAAGGCGTGAGCCCCTGCCCTGCGGGCCATTTCCGGGCGGTCGATGAGGGGGACGGCGCCGGGAGCGGTGCGCGTCATGTAGACCGTGGCCCCGCGCTCCTCGAGCAGCGCCTTGAGGCGCTGCGAAATGGCCAGGGTGGCCACTGCCTCATACAACCCCGTCGGGCCGGTGGAGCCGGCGGGAGGGTGGCCAGCGTCGACGGCGATGGTCACCCCCTGCAGCGGGCGCATCGCGTTGATGACCGGGGCGCGGCGGACGCGCAGCACGAAGGCCCCGCGCTCCCAACGCACCACATACCCGAACACGGGAGCATTCAACTCCACCACGTAGCGCGCACGATCCCTCCCCACCTGCTCCCACGTCACCCGCCTGACGATGGAGTCACCGCTCGCGTAGTTCAGGATGTCGGTGTTGGCCACCGTCCCGTACAGCTCGAGCACCAGCGACGCGGCCGACTCGTTCACGATGTACGGCGGGCGCTCCCCCATCGGGATCACGAGGTCGCTCGCCTCGCTCCCCCGCGACACCACACGGGCGTTCCCCGCCACGCGCAACGGGGCCGGCGTCCCGGCGGGGAGTTCACGCACCTCGCTCGCCGGGAGCCAGGCATCGAGGTCGCGGTCCAGGCGGGCGCGCACCATGTCGCCCGAGCGGCCGGTAACCTCCACGATCGTCCCGGGAATCAGGAACCACTTGTACGTCCCTCCATTCGCCACGGGGCGGGCGATCACCACCCGATCCGAATCGGGGGCGTTGGCCTCCTGCGGCGCGGGACGATCGCCGACCACGGCGTAGCGAGGGCCGGCCGAGTCGGCGAGCGCCACCCGCGCCGTCGCCAGCGAGACAGTATCCCGGCCGCGCGCCACCTCGAGGCGCCCCGGCAGCTGCAGCGCCCGGGCCTCCACGTCGGTGGCCCACAGCATCGGGTCGGCCGTGATCAGGCCGGCCTGGGCCAGGTTGACCAGGGGGCGTCGGCTTCCGTCGGCTGCAATGAAGGTCACCGCACCGTTTCGCGGCGCGCGGATCGAGACGCGCACCAGCTCACCGCCCAGTCGCGACTCGCGCCCGCCGGGGCGAAGCGACGCCGAATCGACCACCAGCGGGCCGCTATCGGCAATCGCCGCCCTCGGCGCCGGAATCACCAGGCGGCGCGTGACGCGCATGGTGTCGGCGCCATGCGAGGCGACCAGGTTCCACGAGGCGCGCTCCCGCGGCGGGAGCGGGAGCCAGTCGAGCCACGATCCGTTCGGGTTGACGGCCACGTCGATCCCGTTGATCGAGAGGCGAGCATCGCCGGTCCCCACCGACCCAAACAAAAAGGTCGAATCGCGCCCGCCGATCGTCGCCCCGTCGGGGGGATAGACGACGCGCAGGTCGAGGCGCCCGGTGACGCGCGCCATCGGGGGGAAGCTCGGCGCAGCGGCACGCGCCGAGTCGGCGGGGGCGGGTGCAGGGGCCGGGATGGGGCGCGGCGCCGAGGCGCAGGCACCCAGCGCGATGCATGAAAATGAGCGGGCGAGGAGCGCGATTCGAGGGCGCATGGGGCGAAGCTAATTCGCCCGCGCGGCGCGGGCGAATCCACGGCTGTGGTTGCCCCGTATGTATCCCCATGCCATCTTCGCGCACCCGTTCGATGTGACCTCCCCGAGAACGAGCGGAACCCCTCGCCGTGTCGTCCTGTTTGCCTTGCGGCCCTGTCTCAGTGCCGCTGACCGATATCCGCGCGCTCCGCGCCGGCGAATTCCTCGTGACCGCGCCCGCATGACGAGGCGCGCATGAAGACGCCGGTGGAACCGCGCGCCCCGCGCATGCCCACCCCGCCGGGGGGGAACGACGCCCCGATCATGGTGGAGATCTTCGCCCTGAGCGACGTGGGGCGGACGCGCGAACATAACGAGGACGCCTTCGTCGTCGCCGACCTGGCCTCCGGGACGCCCATTCAATTCACCCACGTCATCCGTCAGGGGGCCGGCAAGGCCGGACACCTCTTCATGGTGGCCGACGGGATGGGCGGGGCCGCCGCCGGCGAGCTGGCGAGCGAGACGGCGGTGGACGTGGTCCTCCGCTTCCTGCGGGAACAGTGGGCCCCGCGCCGCAGCACCGACCCCGCGACCTTCGCCGTCGCCCTGGAGTCGGCGACCGAGATGGCCAACTCGGCGATCTACCGCCACGCCACCGAGCACCCGGAGCTGCGCGGGATGGGGACGACGGCGACGATTGCCGGGCTCCTTGGCGACGAGCTCTACCTCGCGCAGGTGGGCGACTCTCGCGGCTATCTGGTCCGCGACGGGGTGGCCCGGCAGATCACGAAGGATCAGTCGCTGATGCAGAAGCTGATCGAGGCCGGCGAAATCTCCGAGGAGGCGGCGGAGCAGAGCGAACGCCGGAACATCATCCTGCAGGCGCTGGGCCCCGAGGCGGTGATCCGGATCGACCTCACCCACCAGCGCGTGCGCCGCGGCGACGTCCTGATCCTCTGCTCCGACGGTCTCTCCGGGGTGGTGCGCAGCGAGGAGATCGGGCGGACGGTCAGCGAGGAGCACGACCTGCAGCTGATCTGCCGGCGCCTGATCGCCCTGGCCAATGCGCTGGGAGGGCCGGACAACATCACGGTCGTGGCGGCGCGATTCGACGGGGCCGGGCTCGCCGCGCCTAACGCGGACGATCACGTGGGGCACCGGGCGTACGCGGTCCCGGGGCGCGAGATCGTCGAGGGGGAGTCGCTGGACGACCTGATGCGGGCCCGCACCGCCCAGATGGAAGCCGTCTTCGAGACGACGCCGGTCTCCCTCCCGCCAGCGGTCCGCGCCGCCCGGCGGGAGCAGTCGCTCGTGGTCCGCGGTGTGCTCGCGGCCTCGGCGGTCGTGCTCGGCGGGTATCTCGTCTGGCGGCTCCTGCAGATCTTCGCGCGGTAGTCAGCGTCGGTCCGGTCGGCTCCACGCGGAGGGGGCGAGGAACCCGCCCGCCCGGCGCCCACGCACACGGCCAGCGCCAGTCGCCTAACGCGAACCCCAGCGCGCCCAATGATCGCGACGCGCCAACGACGCGTCGAGTTGGGCGCGGGACACAGTGCGTCCCGCCACGACCTCGAGGCCGTGGAGGGCGGCGGCGGGGTCGCTGGGATGGAGCAGGAGGTCGCACCCGGCGGCGACGGCGCGCCCCGAGAAGTTGCCCTCCCCGCGCGGATCCTTCGCACCAAACATGACCAGGGCGTCGGTGACGATCAGCCCCTCGTAGCCCAGCTCCTCGCGAAGGATCGTGTGGACGATGGCCCGCGACACGGTGGCCGGAGCCCCGCTGGGATCGAGGGCGGGGTAGGCGACATGCGCGGTCATGATCGTGGCGACGCCGGTGTCGATCGCGGCGATGAACGGGGCCAGGTCGACCTGCATCTGCTGTCGCGTCGCGGTCACCACCGGGAGCGCGGTATGCGAATCCTCCGTCGTCCGGCCGTGGCCGGGAAAGTGCTTGGCGCAGGCGAGCATCCCCTCCCCCTGGATGGCGTCGATCCATTCGGTCACGCCTGCGGCCACCTCCTCCGGATCGCTCCCTAACGAGCGGGCCCCGGTGACGGGGTTGGCAGGGTGGAGGTCGAGGTCGGCGACCGGGGCGAGGGCCCAGTTGACGCCGAGGGCGAGCGCTTCGCGCGCCGCCTGGCGGGCCACGGCGCCGATGGCGAGCGGATCGCCTAACGATGCAAGGGTGGCGGCCGGGGGGTGCCGGGTGCAGCCGGCGATCACCTGGCCGGCGCCGCGTTCGAGGTCGGCGGCCACCAGGAGCGGGTGGTGAGTGGCGGCGCGCAACTGCGCGGTGAAGGCGGCGACGGCGTCGCGCTCGCCCCCCAGCAGCAGGAAGCCCCCCACCCCCAGCGCCAGCGCCCGCTCCACCTCGGGCGTCGCCGCGGCAAAGCCAAGCTCGGCGTCCCACCTTACCGCGGCGATGATGAGTTGCGCGAGGTCGCTCATGCGATGCGAG
This sequence comes from Gemmatimonadota bacterium, assembly GCA_027346425.1. GTDB lineage: Bacteria > Gemmatimonadota > Gemmatimonadetes > Gemmatimonadales > Gemmatimonadaceae > SCN-70-22. The sequence continues at coordinate 5,321 of DAIESF010000210.1, forward strand.
GGAGCGGTGACGCTGGGGAAGGCACCTGCAATGCGCGAATCCTACACACCGAAGTCAGGCGACACCACCGGGG
>DAIESF010000216.1 GCA_027346425.1 Gemmatimonadota bacterium
CCATGTCGACCGCCGAGTCGATGTCGCGCGCAATGGCGGCGGCGACCTCGGCCTGCGCGCGAATCTCCGCCTCGCTCCCCCCGGACCTGGGATCCTTGCGGACCTCAAGCGGCTGCGACTCCTCGCGCGTCCCGACACGCATCCGCACCGTGTACGTCCCCGGCGGGACGAGCATGTTGAAGCGCCCGAGCCCCGGCGCGGCGCGTCCTTCGGGGGGATAGCGCACCTCGGGGGCGTACGGATTCTCCGTGCGGAGTTTCGCCTCCCGGGTCGGCTCGTTCCGCAGGTCCCACCAGACGCGATTCACCCCCGGCGTCCCCATGAAGGCCTGGCGACGCACGACCTTGCCGCTCGCGTCGGCCAGTGTCAGGACGACGCTGTCCTTCGGCGCATCCTTGAGCCATACGTGGAGCGAGGCGCCGTACGTGGGGTTCGTCCCTGACACCGGATCATCGTAATCGGCGAACGGGACCTCGACGGGAAGGAAGCGATAGGCCGCGCGCGGCGCAAAGAGGTGCGCGTCCGTGGCCGCCACCTCGGCGCCTAACGTGCGGAGCGGTGTGATGTCGTCGAGGATCCAGAAGCCGCGGCCATAGGTGGCAATCACCAGGTCGCTGAACTGCGGCTGCACCTCGATCCAGTACACCGGGGCGTGCGGGAGGTTGTTGTTGAGCGGCTGCCAGTGCCCGCCGTCGTCGAACGAGACATAGATCCCGTTCTCCGTGCCGGCGTAGAGGAGCCCGCGACGCACGGGATCTTCGCGGATCACGTGCACGTACGAGAGGGGTGACTTGGGGATCCCGTTGACCAGCAACGTCCACGTGCGCCCGTAGTCGGTCGTCTTGTAGATGAACGGGTCGCGGTTGTTCGCCTGGTGCGCGTCGATGGTGAGCCACGCCGTCGCGTCGTCGTAGCGCGACGCCTCGATGTTGGAGATCGTTCCCCAGTACGGAGCCCCGGGAAGGTTGGCGCTGAGGTCGGTCCACGTCGTGCCACCGTCCTGCGTGAGGTGCAGCTTTCCGTCGTTGGTCCCCGCCCAGAGCACCCCCGCCTTGCGCGGCGACTCGGCAATGGAGAAGACCACGCCGGAGTACTCGACGCCGATGTTGTCGGGGGTGAGCCCGCCCGAGCGAACCATGCGCGAGCGGTCGTTCCGCGACAGGTCGGGAGAGATCACCTTCCACGACCGCCCGCCGTTCGTGGTGACCTGCACATGCTGCGAGCCCACGTAAATCCTGTTGTGGTCGTGCGGTGAGATCGTCACCGGGAACGTCCAGGTGAAGCGGTACTTCACCTCGTCGGCGGCGTGGCCGATGGTGGCCTGCGGCCACACCTCGACGGGCGTCGACATGTTGCTGCGCAGGTCCCAGCGCGACACGATCCCGCCTACCGATCCGTAGCCGGATGCGCTCGACCAGACGATGTTGCTGTCGACCGGGTCGGGTTGCGCCCACCCCGACTCGCCGCCCCCCACCGACGACCAGGCGCCACGCGGAATGCCGAACTCCCCCATCTTGCTGTTCGAAGGCCCGCGGGTGGACGGACCGTCCTGCCGGTTGCCGTAGACGTTGTAGGGAATGCTGTTGTCCACCGCCACGTGATAGATCTGGGCGATGGGGAGCTGGATGCGCCGCCACGAGACGCCGCGATTCTCGGTGATCGACACCCCGCCGTCGTGGCTCACGACCATCCGGTTGCCGTTCGTCGGATCGACCCACACGTCGTGGTGATCACCGCCCGGTGTCTCACGGAACGGAGGATCGATGATCGTCTTTCCGCCGTCGAGCGTCTTGGACCAGTTGGCGGTGAGGAAATACGCCTCATCCGCGTTGTCGGGCATCGACGTCATGCGGTTGTAGTAGTGCGTCCGCCCCGCCACCTGCTGGTCGTAGCTGACCACCTGCCAGTTCTCCCCGCCGTCATCCGAACGCCAGAGGCGGCCGCGCGTCGTCACCGCGATGTTCACCGCCGGGATCCCGTCCCCTGCCTCGATCAGCGCGTAGATACGGTTCGAGTTGGCCTTCGACATGGCGAGCCCGATCTTCCCGATGGGCGTGGTGGGAAGGCCGTGCCCGGACAGTCGCCTCCAGGTCGTCCCGCCGTCGCGCGACATCCAGATCCCGCTCCCCACCCCGCCGGAGAAGCGCCCCCAGGTATTGATTTGCAGCTGCCACATCCCGGCGAACAGGACACGCGGATTGTTGGGATCCATGACGAGGTCCGATGCGCCGGTGCTGTCATTCACGAACAGCACCTTCTCCCAGCTCCGGCCACCGTCCATCGTGCGGAAGATCCCCCGCTCAGGCTGCGGACCGTAGGCGTGCCCTAACGAGGCGACATAGACGATCTCTGGGTTGGTTGGGTGCACGACGATCCGGGAGATGCGACCGGTGTTCTCCAACCCCATCTTCGTGAACGACTTGCCGGCATCGGTGGAACGCCAGACCCCCCACCCCAGGGAAATGTGGGAGCGGATGAACGGTTCCCCCGTCCCGACCCACACGACGTTGGGATCGGACGGCGCGGTGGCGAGCGCACCGATGGACGAAACCGGCTGGTCATCGAAGATCGGACGCCGGCTGTTGCCGCCGTCGGTCGTCTTCCAGAGTCCACCCGAGGCCGCCCCCGCGTAGTACGTCGTACGATCGCCCGGCACTCCGGTGACCGACGTGACGCGATTCCCCTCGGGGCCGATGTGACGCCACTTGAGCGCGGCATACCACCCCGAGTCGATCGCCGGCACCTGTGCGGTGGGCGCGCGCTGGCGCTGCGCGAGGAGCGGGGCAGTTGTCGCGGCCAGCGCCGCGAGGGATCCGACAAACGCCACGGCACGCCTGAGGGCGAGACCGCGTGGGAAGGGAACGGGCATACGTATGGTCACGGTTGAGGGCGCACGAACTTGCGCCGCGCCGGCGCGCCCCGCCAGCCATGCGTTCCCGGCGCTACAACTCCTTCACGTCCGGGTAGCGCCGGAATGCCCACCATCCGAAGATGAGCATCAGCACGGCGGCCCCGCCGATCGCCGCGTCAACGCCGACGACGCGCGCCACCGCTCCTGCCCCGAACGCCCCGACCACCTGCGGCAATCCAACCACGATGAGCGAGTAGATCGCCATGAGTCGGCCGCGGAAGGCGTCCGGGACGATCGACTGCATCAGCGTATTGGCCAGCGCGTTGGTCACGATCATCACGAAGCCGATCACCAGCAACAGGACGTACGCCGCGCTCGGCGCTCGGGTGAACGAGAAGACCACCAGGAGCACCCCATAGCCGAAGGAGGTCTGCGCGAGGAGGCGCCCGCGTGACCGCGGAGACCAGGCAGCGAGCGCGAGTGCCCCCGCCAGCCCGCCGATCCCGACGGCCGACAGCATCACCCCATATCCCCCGGCTCCGAGCCCAAGCACGTCGCGCGCCATCACCGGCATGAGCGAGAGATACGGGATGCCGAGGATCGAGTAGACCGTGACCAACTCCACCAGCCCCCGCACCTTCCGGTCGCCGGCAACATACGCCAGCCCCTCGCGGATCCCCTCGAGAGGCGATGTCGTCACGACGACTGGGGGGCGCGGCGGGAGCGTGATGCGTGCCAGTCCGATGAGGACGGTGAGGTAGCTCAGCGCATTTACGCCAAAGCACCATGCCAGCCCGGCCTTGGCGATGATCGCCGCCCCGATGGCGGGACCGAAGATGCGGGCGAGGTTGAAGCCCGACGAGTTGAGGGCGATGGCGTCGCGCAGGTCGTCGCGCCCCACGAGGTCGATCATCAGCGACTGCCGCGCCGGGATCTCCACGCTCCCCACTGCCCCCCCAAAGAGCGCCAGCAGGACCAGCCCGGGGATGTTGATGTGCCCCGACCAGGTGAAGTACCAGAGCAGCGTCGCCTCGAGGAGCAGGAGGCTCTGGGCAATCTTCACGAGGCGCAACTTGTCGCGCCGGTCGACGAGGACGCCGGCGTGCAGGGAGAAGAGGAGGATGGGGAGCGAGCCCGCCGCAGCGACGAGTCCGACGACGAACGCGCTGTCGGACAGCTCGAGCGCCAGCCACCCCTGGGCCATCGACTGCATCCACGTCCCGATCAGGGAGAGCGTTTGCCCCACCCAGAAGCGACGGAAGTTCGCGTGGGTGATGAGGACCCGGAACGGGTTGAGCGAGCGGCGGGCGGTCGTCACGCGCGAAAGGTACACCGCCGGTCGAGGGCGAGGGATCGCCGGGAGCGTCATCGGTGTTGTATGCTATGTCGTCGCGGGGGACCGCCTCCGCCGCACATCCCTCCCTGAGGGCGTCATGCGCGCTCACACGTACACCAAGTTCTCGCCCGAAGCGGCCGACGCCGTCGACCTGGAGGCCCTCCTCGAGCAGCTGTCGGACTTCCTCTTGCAGTCCGGCTTCGCCGGCGGACAGCAGTACCACCCGTTCTGGGGCGAGACAGGCGACGACGCCGACCGCTCGCTCGACGCGCTCAAGCAGGCGATCCTCCAGGCGCTCATCGACAGCGGCCAGTTCACCCCGGAGATGCTCAAGGCACTCCGTGGCGACGACGATGAGGATGCCCAGGCGTCGCTGGCCCGGCTCCTCGACGAGATCGTGAAGCGCCTCATGGAGCAGGGATACCTCAACATCGAGGCCCCGCCCGAAGTCCCCGACTCGCACGAGGCCCTCGAGGGCCCCGGCGGGCTGGCCCGCGCGGCGTCGCGCGACGTGAACTTCCGCCTCACCGACAAGGGGATCGATTTCCTGGGCTACAAGAGCCTCCGCCACATCCTCGGCTCGTTAGGCAAGAGCTCGATCGGGAGCCACGACACTCCCTTCCTCGCCACCGGGATCGAGGCAGACGCAGCGAGCAAGCCGTACGAATTCGGCGACACGCTCAACCTCGACGTGAACGAGACGCTCACCCGGGCCCTCGCCCGAACCGGGTCGCTCGAGTCGCCGCTCGATATCGACTATCCCGACCTCATGGTGCGCCAGTCGGAGTACCGCTCGTCGTGCGCCACCGTCCTCATGCTCGACTGCTCGCACTCGATGATCCTCTACGGCGAGGACCGCTTCACCCCGGCCAAGAAGGTCGCCCGCGCCCTCACCCACCTCATCCGCACCCAGTTCCCCGGCGACTCCATCCGCGTCGTCCTCTTCCACGACTCCGCCGAGGAAATTCCGATCGCGACGCTCGCCCACGCCCAGGTGGGACCGTATCACACGAACACCGCCGAGGGACTCAAGCTGGCCCGCCGCATCCTCATGACGCAGAAGAAGGACATGCGCCAGATCGTGATGATCACCGACGGCAAGCCGAGCGCCCTCACCATGCCTAACGGCGCCGTCTACCGGAATTCCATGGGGCTCGACGCCTTCGTGATCCAGGAGACGATCCGCGAAGTCGCCCAGTGCCGCCGCTCGGGCATCGTGATCAACACCTTCATGCTCGCCCGCGACCGCGCCTTGGTGGAATTCGTGAAACACGTCTCATCCATCTGCCGCGGCAAGGCATACTTCACCAACACCATGACGTTGGGTCAGTACATCCTGATGGACTTCCTGCGGCGGAAGACGCGGAAAGTGTCGTAGGGGCAGAAGACGAGAAGACGAGAAGACGAGAAGACGAGAAGACGAGAC